>JAJXSZ010000005.1 GCA_021784255.1 Pseudomonadota bacterium
TTCAGCCATACCTGGTTCGCGCGCACGATCCGCTTCATGGCCGATGTCCTGGTGGGGGTTCCCTCGATCGTGCTCGGATATTTCGGATACGTAACGATGGTCGAGGGGCTGGGCTGGCAGTTCTCGCTCGCCGCGGCCTGCGTCACCATCGCGATCCTCTGCCTGCCCTATATCTGCCGCACCACCGAGCTCGCCCTGAGCCAGGTGCCGGGGGCGATGCAGGAGGCGGCGTTCGCGCTCGGCGCGGGCGCGGGGCGCGTGGCGTGGCGGATCGCGCTGCCGGTGGCGATGCCCGGGATCCTCACGGGGATCCTGCTCGCCTTCTCGATCTCGGTCGGCGAGACCGCGCCGCTGATCTACACCGCGGGCTGGTCGTCCTATCTGTGGAACGGGCATCTGGTGCGCTCGCCGGTGGGCTACCTCACCTACGCGATCTGGGCCTTCATCAACGAGCCCTTCGCCTCGGCCAATGCGCTCGCCTATGCCGCGGCGCTGCTGGTGACGCTGATCGTGCTGCTGATCAGCGTCGCCGCCCGGCTGGTGCTGCTGCGGCGGCAGGGAGCACGCTAACGCCATGTCCGCCAAGATCGCCATCCGCGACCTCGATTTCTATTACGGCGCCAACCGGGCGCTGAAGTCGATCACGCTCGACTTCCCCGAGCGGGAGGTGACCGGGCTGATCGGGCCCTCGGGCTGCGGCAAGTCGACGCTGCTGCGCTGCCTCAACCGCATGTACGACCTCTACCCGGGGCAGCGCGCGACCGGCGAGGTGATGATGGACGGCACCAACGTCATCGGACCCGGCGTCGACGTCGACCTGCTGCGCTCACGCGTCGGCATGGTGTTTCAGAAGCCGACGCCGTTTCCGATGTCGATCCGCGAGAACATCGCCTTCGGCGTGCGCCTGCACGAGCGGCCGTCGCGCGCGGACATGGAGGAGCGCGTGGAGTGGTCGCTCACGCGCGCCGCCCTCTGGGACGAGGTGAAGGACCGCCTGCAGACGCCGGCGACCGGGCTCTCCGGCGGGCAGCAGCAGCGGCTGTGCATCGCGCGCACCATCGCGGTGCGGCCCGAGGTGATCCTGTTCGACGAGCCGACCAGCGCGCTCGACCCGATCTCGACCCTCAAGGTCGAGGAGCTGATCGACGAGCTCAAGCGCGACTTCACCATCGCGATGGTGACGCACAACATGCAGCAGGCGGCGCGCGTCGCCGACCAGGTGGCGTTCTTCTATCTCGGCGAGATGGTGGAAGTCGCGAGTGCCGCGACGATGTTCACGGCGCCGCGCGAGAAACGCACCCAGGACTACATCACCGGCCGCTTCGGCTGAGGAGGTTCGATGTCCGACAATACCCAGCACATCGTCAAGAGTTACGAGCAGGAGCTGAAGCGCCTGGCCTCGCTGATCGCCGAGATGGGCGGGATGGTGGAGAGCGAGGTCAGCCTCGCGACCCAGGCGGTGCTCGAGAGCGACGCCGAGCTGGCGACGCGCGTCGTCGCGAGCGATGCCAAGGTGGACGCGATGGAGCGCGACATCGAGGCCTTCGTCATCCGGCTGCTGGCGCTGCGCCAGCCGGTCGCGGGCGATCTGCGCCAGATCGTCGCGGCGCTGAAGATGACCGGCGATCTGGAACGGATCGGCGATTATGCCGCCAACGTCGCGAAACGCAGCAAGGTGCTCGGCCAGTATACGCTGCCGTTCAGTCTCGCGGGGCTCGGACACATGTCGCGGCTGGTGCAGGAGAACCTCAAGGCGATCGTCGATGCGATCGGCGAGGCGGACGCGGAGAAGGCGCTGCGGGTGTGGCGCTCCGACGAGGCGATCGACGGGTTCTACAACGCCATCTTCCGGGAGCTGATCACCTACATGATGGAGGATCCGCGCAACATCACGCCGTGCACGCACCTGCTGTTCATCGCCAAGAACCTGGAGCGGATCGGCGACCATGCGACCAACATCGCCGAGACCGTCCATTACGCGGTCACCGGAGCACCGATCGCCGAGACGCGGCCGAAGGCCGATACCTCGCCCTACGCCGTGGTGCGGCCGCCCGCGGGAGGCGGCGAATGATCGAGACGCAGACGATGGAAACTGCTCACGGCCGCGGCGCTCGCAGCAGCGGGCGCCCGGTGGTCCTGGTCGTCGAGGACGAGGCGGCGCTGGCGACGATGCTGCGCTACAATCTGGAAAAGCAGGGCTATCACGTCGAGGAAGCCGTGGACGGGCAGGAGGCGCTGACGCGCATCGCCGAGGCGCCGCCGGACCTGGTGCTGCTCGACTGGATGCTGCCGACCGTCTCCGGGCTCGAAGTGTGCCGCCAGATCCGCCGCCGGCCGGGAACGCGCGACCTGCCGGTGATCATCGTGACGGCGCGCGCCGAGGACCAGGACGCGGTGCGCGGGCTCAACACCGGCGCCGACGACTACATCACCAAGCCGTTCAACATCGAGGCGCTGCTGGCGCGGGTGCGCGCGCTGCTGCGCCGCGCCAGCGCGATGCCGGCCAAGGGCAAGCTGGCGTTCCACGACATCACGATGGATCTCGCCGCGCATCGCGTCTGGCGCGGCGAGCGGGCTTTGCATCTCGGGCCGACCGAGTTCCGGCTGCTGGAGTTCCTGATGCAGCATCCGCGGCGCGTGTTCTCGCGTGAGGAGCTGCTCGACGCGGTGTGGGGCAAGGACATCCATGTCGAGCCGCGCACCGTGGATGTGCATATCCGCCGGCTGCGCAAGTCGATCAACGGCGAGGACGAGCTCGACCTCGTGCGCACGGTGCGCGCGGCCGGCTACGCGCTCGACACCGAGGCCGCGTAGGCGAAGGCCGGCACCCGCACGGCGCGGGGTTGCGCGCGCGCGGGTTCCGCCGCAGCGTGGCGCCAGCCTCCCGACGGATCCCTGCCCATGCCCGAAGACGATTTCCGCGTCGCCATCATCCCGGTCACGCCGCTGCAGCAGAATTGCCTGCTGCTGTGGGCGGAGGCGACGAAGCAGGCGGTCGTGGTCGATCCTGGCGGCGATGCGCCCGAGATCCTGCGCGGCATCGAGCAGCTCGGGCTCAGCGTCGAGGCGCTGTGGCTGACCCACGGCCATCTCGACCACGCGGGCGGGGCGAAGGCGCTGCGCGCGGCGCTGCGCGAGCGGCAGGGCGCGGACGTGCCGCTGCTCGGCCCGGACGCGCGCGACCGGTTCCTGCTCGAGCATATCGAGGAGGCGGCGCGGCGCTTCGGCCTGTCGGGGCTGGAGAACGTGCTGCCCGATCGCTGGCTCGCGGAGGGTGAGAAGTTGGCGCTCGGGCCGCTGGTGTTCGACGTGCTGCATTGTCCCGGACATACGCCGGGGCATCTCGTCTTCGTCGAGACGACGCGGCGCTTCGCGATCGTCGGTGACGTGCTGTTCCGCGGCTCGATCGGGCGGACCGATTTTCCCTATGGCGACCACGCGGCACTGATCGCGGCGATCCGCGACAAGCTGCTGCCGCTCGGCGACGACATCGCGTTTCTCTGCGGGCATGGCGAGGGCTCGACGTTCGGTGTCGAGCGGCGCAGCAACCCGTTCCTGCAGGACGGCGGCGATGCGGCCTGAGGCGCCGGGCGGTGCTGCAAAGGAACTCGAAACCATCACTTTCATAAACGACGCACGGCACTGTTGGCTGCTGCGACACAGGGCGGTTGAGGCTATCGTCACACCATGGGTTTTGCCGCCAATCTCGAACGGCTGATGGCGCAGCGCGGGCTGTCGCGCCGCCAGCTCGCGCTGCGGCTCGGCATCACCCAGCAGGCGGTCGGGCAGTGGTTCCGCGCCGCCGACCCGACCTTCCCGGCCCACCGCATCCAGGACATCTGCGCCATTCTCGGGGTGACGCCGAACGAGCTGCTGGGCGACCAGCCAGGTGCGCGCGAGGCGCAGGGCGGCTTCGACGACGCCGCGGTCGCCGCGCGCCTGCGCGCCGAGGACGAGGAATTTGCCGAAGTTGCCGATGCGGTGCTGCAGATGCTGCGCGAGGCGGGGATGCCGACCGACCAGCGCACCATCGCCATCGTGGCGCAGCGCGTCTGGCGCGACGTGCGCGCGCTGGGGCGGCAGACGCCGTTCGCGGATCGCCTCGAGCTGACGCTGTCGGAACGACGCTCGGCGATCGAACGCAAATGGCGCGACGCCATCCGCGACTGATGGCCCGCCGCACCGCGAGGCCGCGCGATGCGCGGGCGACCAGCGGCCCGGCGGAGCAGCCAGGCCGTTGCCAGCCTGCCCGGCACGGAGTGCGCGCCACAACGGTCAAGGGATGGTTTCATTTTTCTTGCATTTTTATGAAAGTTGTGCTTTTCATGAGTCGTTACCGGGGGGAGATCAATGCGGTTAAATTTTCCTGCCACCCTCGCGCGAACCGCGCGACGGTGGAGTGCGCGCCATGGCGTTCACCCATCCTCCTGCCCGCGCCGGAACGGCGCGAGGAAGCCCGGCGTTCGCAACGGTCGGACATGGAGGCCGGCACGATGACATCCCTTGCCGCGATGCTGGCCTGTCTGCGCGACGGCGAGGCCGCGGCCAGGCGTCGCGGCCAGTTCGACCTGGCGATCGCGCTGGCGACACGCGTGGAACGCGAGTTGGCCGAGGCCGCGCGCGCGCTCGCTGCGCTGCACGACGAAGCGGAGAAGGAGGCGACCCTCGCCGAGACCGAGGCGGTCCGCCGGCGCACCGGGGCCGCGGCGCGCGAGGCGGCGATCGCGTCCGCGCTGGCCTGCGGCAAGCTGATCCGCCTGCCCCGCGAGCGGGCGCGTCGTTACGCAATGGCGCCGGGCGCCGGGCTCGACGTCGCCTGACGCCGCCGGGCCGCCGCGCCGGCTCGCCGCGACGCCCTCCCGATCAGTGCACCAGGTCGCGGGTCATGGTTTCGATGCCGGAAAGGGTTAGCGGATACATGCGCCCGGCCATCAGCTCGTGGATCAGGCCGACGGAGCCGTCCTCGCGCCAGCCCGGGCGCGGGCGCGGGTTGAGCCAGGCAGCACGGCGGAAATGCCCGGTCAGGCGTTGCAGCCAGACCGCGCCGGCCTCCGCGTTCCAGTGCTCGACGCTGCCGCCGGCATGGGTGATCTCGTAGGGGCTCATCGTCGCGTCGCCGACCAGGATGAGCTTGTAGTCCGGGCCATAGGTGCGCAGCACCCGTTCCGTGGGCAGCAGGTTCTCCGCGCGCCGGCGGTTGGTGCTCCACAGCCGCTCGTAGGGACAGTTGTGGAAGTAGAACGAAACCAGGTGCTTGAACTCGGCGCGGGCGGCCGAGAACAGCTCGCCGCTCGCGCGCACGTGGTCGTCCATCGAGCCGCCGATGTCGAGCAGCAGCAGCACCTTGATGGCATTGCGCCGCTCGGGAACCAGGCGCAGCTCGAGCGAGCCGGCGTTGCGTGCGGTGTCGCGGATGGTGCCGGGGAGATCGAGCTCGCTGGCAGCCCCCTCGCGGGCGAAGCGGCGCAGGCGGCGCAATGCCAATTTGAGGCTGCGGATGCCGAGCTCCACCTCCGCATCGAGGTCGCGGAACTCGCGTCGGTCCCACACCTTGACGGCGCGGCGCAGGCGCGAGCGATCCTGGCCGATGCGGATTCCCTCGGGGTTGGCCCCCTCGGCACCGAACGGCGAGGTTCCCGCGGTGCCGATCCATTGGCTGCCGCCCTGGTGACGCGCGCGCTGCTCGGCGAGACGCTGGCGCAACGTTTCCATCAGCTTCTCGAAGCCGCCGAGGGTCTGGATCTTCGCCAGCTCCTCCGGGCCAAGGAATTTTTCGGCGAGCTTTCTGAGCCATTCCGCGGGCATCGTGCGCCTGAGGTCGTCGCCGGGCGCGGCCGCGGCCGGTTCCAGCCCCTTGAAGGTCGCGGCGAAGGCACGATCGAAACGATCGAGGTGGCGCTCGTCCTTGGCCAGCGTCGCACGGGCGAGGTGGTAGAAATCCTCGACGTCGTAATTGGCCACGCCCGCGCGCATCGCCTGCATCAGCGTGAGGTATTCGGTGACGGAAACCGGCAGCCCCTCGCGCCGCAAGGCCTCGATGAAGGGCGCGAACATCAGCCGTTGCGGCGATTGAGAAAGGCGAGGCGCTCGAACAGGTGCACGTCCTGCTCGTTCTTGAGCAGCGCGCCATAGAGTGGCGGAATGGCGACCTGGCCCTCGCCCGCGCGCAGCGCCTCGGGTGGCATATCCTCGGCCATCAGCAGCTTGAGCCAGTCGAGCAGCTCGGAGGTCGCGGGCTTCTTCTTCAGGCCCGGCACCTCGCGCAGACGAAAGAAGGTCTCCAGCGCCTCGCGCGCGAGGTCGGCGCGAAGGTTCGGGTAATGGGCGTCGACGATGCGCTGCATCGTCGCGCGGTCGGGGAAGCGGATGTAGTGGAAGAAGCAGCGGCGCAGAAAGGCATCCGGCAGCTCCTTCTCGTTGTTGGACGTGATGATGACGACCGGACGGTGCGTAGCCGTAACGGTCTTGCCGGTTTCGTAGACGTGGAAGGTCATGCGGTCGAGTTCGAGCAGCAGATCGTTGGGAAACTCGATGTCGGCCTTGTCGATCTCGTCGATCAGCACCACCACCGGCGCCGGCGAGACGAAAGCCTGCCAGAGCTTGCCGGGGATGATGTAGTTGGCGATGTCGTGCACGCGCGCGTCGCCGAGCTGGCCATCGCGCAGGCGCGAGACGGCGTCATATTCGTAGAGGCCCTGCTGCGCGCGCGTCGTCGACTTGATGTGCCACTCGATCAGTGGGCGGCCGAGGCTCGCGGCGACCTCGTGGGCGAGGACGGTCTTGCCGGTGCCGGGCTCGCCCTTGACCAGCAGCGGGCGTTCGAGGGTGACGGCGGCGTTGACCGCGACCTCGAGGTCGCGCGTGGCGATGTAGCGTTCGGTGCTGCGGAAGGACACGGCGATCTCCGGTTGGCACGCGAGTTTCGGGGGGCGGCCGCGCGCAGGCAAGCCTTACACGGCGAGCAGGCCGTCGGTCTTGATCTCGTCGAGGACGAAGAAGGTGCGGACCTGGCGCACGCCGGGGAGCGCGATGAGCTTTTCCGCGTGCAGGCGGTTGTAGCCTTCGATGTCGCGGACCCGGACCTTGAGGAAATAATCGACGTCGCCGGCGACGAGGTGGCATTCGAGGACCGGTGCCAGCGCGCGGACCGCGGTCTCGAAGGCGGCGAAGCTCTCGCGCGTGGAGCGATCGAGCACGACACCGACGAGCACGACCGTCCCCTGCCCCACCGCTTCGGGGGCGATATGGGCGCGGATGGCGCGGATGATGCCGCGCTCGAACAGGCGGCGGGTGCGGGCGAGGCAGGCGGATTCCGAGAGATGGGCGCGGGCGGCGAGCTCCTTGTTGGAAAGGCGGCCGTCGGTCTGCAGCGCGCGCAGGATGCGCCGGTCGGCGGCGTCCAGCTCGGAGGGCGAATTTTCTGCGGCCGGCGCGGTTGGCATCCGCAGAGAATGCAGGAAAATGACACTCTCGGCCAGGATAGAGCGGCCATGGCGGCCATGTTTCGCAGCCCATGCGGGCGGCTGGGCGCTATCCTGCGCCCCGCCAACAACCCGGACATCTGCCATGGACCTGTCGCGCTTTCCCCGCATCAAGCTCGCCTTCTTCCCTTCGCCCATCCACCGGCTCGACCGGATGAGCGACGCGCTCGGCATCGAGCTCTGGGCGAAGCGCGACGACATCGCCTCCGGCCTCGCCTTCGGCGGCAACAAGATCCGCAAGCTGGAATTCCTCGCCGCCGATGCGCTGGCGCAGGGCTGCGACACGCTGGTCTCGATCGGCAACATCCAGAGCAACCATACGCGCCAGGTCGCCGCGGTGGCGGCGAAGCTCGGGCTGAAATGCCGCCTGGTGCAGGAGGAATGGACCAAGTGGCCGGACCCGACCTACGACAAGGTCGGCAACATCCTGCTCTCGCGCATCATGGGCGCCGAGACCCTCCTCGAGGGCGAGGGCTATTCGACCGCGGAGAAGGAGACCTGGCAGCACGCGCTCGACGAGGTGCGCCGGGCCGGCGGCAAGCCCTACGCGATCCCGGCCGGCGCCTCCGACCATCCGCTGGGCGGGCTCGGCTATGCGGCCTTCGCCGACGAGGTGGCGGCGCAGGAGCGCGAGATGGGGATGTTCTTCGACGCCGTGGTGACGGCGACCTGCACCGGCTCGACCCAGGCGGGGATGGTGGTCGGGTTCGCGGCGCAGAGCCGCAGGCGCCGGCTGATCGGCGTGGACACCGCGGCCAATGCCGAGATGACGCGCCAGGCGGTGACCAAGATCGCGCACCAGACGGCGGCGGCGGTGGGGCTGAACACCTCGATCCGGGACGCGGACATCGTCATCGACCCGCGCTTCTGCGGCCCCGATTACGGGCTGCCGGACGAGCCGACCATCGCCGCGATCCGCATGGCGGCGACGCATGAGGGCATGCTCACGGACCCGGTCTACGAGGGCAAGAGCATGGCCGGCGTGATCGCGATGGCGAAGGCGGGCGAGTTCGAGAAGGGCGCGAAGGTGCTCTACGTCCATCTCGGCGGCGCGCCGGCACTGAACGCCTATCATCGCGCCTTCGCGTCCTGAGGCGCGGCGCGCAAGGGGCGGCGGCAAGCGCTCGCCGCCGCCCCGCCCGCGCGCTGCGTGCAGCGGATAGCCTGCTGATTTTGTGGAAAAAAACGTCGGATGGTGGGCGCGACAGGGATTGAACCTGTGACCCCCACCGTGTCAAGGTGGTGCTCTCCCGCTGAGCTACGCGCCCATCCGACGCGCGCTTCGTAATCGCCGCGAAGAAGCGACGCAAGGGCGCGAATGGGGGCAGGACCGGGGGACGGTTCGGGGTAAGGTTTTTCCATGCTGATCCATTCGCTCTCGGCGATCCTCTCGGCGTTCCTCGCCTCGCTGGTCGAGGTGGTGGAGGCCTTCACCATCGTGCTGGCGGTGGGCGTGACGCATGGCTGGCGGCCGGCGCTGGCGGGCACCGGCGTCGGGTTGGCGGCGCTGGTGGCGCTGGTCGCGGTGCTCGGGCCACTGCTCGGCGCGGTGCCGCTCGCCGCCCTGCAGGGCGTGGTGGGGCTGCTGCTGCTGCTGTTCGGCATGCGCTGGCTGCGCAAGGCGGTGCTGCGCGCGGCCGGGCGGATTCCGCTGCACGACGAGGCGGCGGAATTCGCCAGGGAGCGCCGGCTGCTGACCGGGCGGCCGGCCTTCGCCGCCGGCGCCGCGGCGTTCCAGGCGGTGCTGCTGGAGGGGGTGGAGGTGGTGTTCATCGTCGTCGCGGTGGGAGCCGGGCGCGGGCTGGTCGGGGCGGCGAGCCTGGGCGCGGCGGCGGCGGCGGCGCTGGTCGTCGCCGCCGGGCTGGTGCTGCACAAGCCGCTGTCGGTGGTGCCGGAGAATACGCTGAAGCTGATCGTCGGCGTGATGCTGTCGGCGTTCGGCACGTTCTGGCTCGGGGAATCGGTGGGCCTGGCCTGGCCGGCGACCGACTTCGCGCTGCTGCCGATGGCGCTCGGTTTCCTGCTGGCCGCCATCGTCGGCGTGCGGGTCGCGGAGGTTCGCGGATGAAGGTGCTGCGATGAAGGTGGTGGGCGCGGTCTGGAACGAGGTGCTGGGCCTGTTCGTCGATGACGGTTCGCTCGCGGCGGCAATCCTGGTGCTGGTGGGGCTGGTCGCGACGCTGCGCGGCCGCGGCCTGATCGGCCCGGCGCTGGGCGGCGGGGTGCTGTTCGGCGGCCTGGTCGTCATCCTGCTCGAGAACGTCCGGCGCAGCTCACGCCGCTAGCGCAATATCGGATCAGACAGAATCATCGGGTCGGATAATGCCATCCGGATGGGCCATCGAGATGGGCCATTGGGGCGCGCCATCGGGGCGGATACGGCCCGCGGGGTCCGAGGCGCGGCGGCGGCGCGTTGCGCTCGCTGATGCGTGCGGCTTCAATAGCGGGGATGGACCTGCCGCCCTTGGAGTCGAGCGCCGTGCGCGTCACGTGCCCCGCCGGGCACGCGGCGCCGCTGGTGTTCGCCTCGCCGCATTCCGGCCGCGCCTACCCGGCGGCGTTCGTGGCGGCGGCACGGCTCGACCCGGTGCAGTTGCGGCGAAGCGAGGATTGCTACGTCGACGAACTGTTCGCGGCAGCGCCGGAGCATGGCGCGACCATGGTTGCCGCGACCTTCCCGCGCGCCTTCTGCGACGCCAATCGGGAGCCGTGGGAGCTCGACCCCGGCATGTTCGAGGATACGCTGCCGGACTGGGTGAACACGGCGAGCGCGCGGGTGGGCGCGGGGCTCGGCACCATCGCGCGGGTGGTCGCGAGCGGCGAGCCGATCTATCGCGCCAAGCTCTCCTTCGCCGAGGTGCAGGCGCGCGTCGCCGCGACCTGGCAGCCATTCCACGCCGCGCTCTCGGCGGCGGTGACCGGGGCGCAGCAGCGTTTCGGCGCCTGCCTGCTGGTCGATTGCCACTCCATGCCTCAGGCCAGCATGGCGCCGCGGCACCGGGCGGACGTGGTGCTGGGCGACGCGCACGGCACGACCTGCGCGCCGGCGCTGATGCGCCGGGTGGAGGAAGCGCTGGCGGCCGAGGGCCTCTCGGTGCGGCGCAACGATCCTTATGCCGGCGGCTACATCACCCGCCATTACGGTCGCCCGCGCGAACGGGTCCACGCGCTGCAGATCGAGGTGAACCGGGGGATCTACATGGACGAGGCGACGCTCGAGCGCAGCCCCGGTTTCGCCGCCCTGCGCTCGCGGCTGGCGCGGCTGGCGGCGCATCTCGCCCGCCACGCCGCGGCCGACCTCGGCATCGCAGGGGATTAGACGGGTCGAAAAAAAGGCGGTGCCCAAAGGCACCGCCAAGTTTAGGGAGGAAACGTCCAAGAAGCAGGAAAACGGCATAAATCCGTCTTGCTGCGTTGCAACATATAGGCACCTAAACGGCCGTCGGCAAGCGAAATTTTGCACTGCAGCATCCCGTTTCAGCGGCAGCATCGCCACAAGGCAGCCGGCGCCGGGAGCCCGGCCTGGCGGCACGGCCAAGGTTACGTTTTGCCGCCGGCGCGAATGCGGACTCACGCTCGGTTAACTTCCACGCTATAAGCAGCCGCATGCGCGGCCGTTCAATCGCGGGGATTGTCTCTTTTTTTGCATTGAACCTGGTGACGCAACCCTGCTTCGCCGGCAGCCCGCTGCTGCAGCCCCCGGTCTACCAGGCGAGTTTCGCAGCCCGGCATTCCGGCCAGCCGCTCAATGCACCCGCCGCCGGTAATTTCGGCCGCTGGGCGGTGCCGGCGCTGCCGGCCGGCGCGCCGGCCGGCGCCGAGCCCGCCGACCCCGGCCTGGCCTGCCGGCAGGCGATCGCCACCGCGGAACGCGCGAACGGCGTGCCCGCCAGCCTGATGCAGGCGATCGGGCGGGTCGAAAGCGGGCGGGCGAACGGGCATGGCGGCGTCGATCCCTGGCCGTGGAGCATCAACGTCGAGGGCGCCAGCCACGTCTATCCGACCAGGGCGCAGGCGATCGCGGCGGTGCTGCGCTACGAGGCGCAGGGGATCCGCTCGATCGACATGGGCTGCATGCAGGTGAACCTGCTGCACCACCCGCGCGCCTTCGCGAACCTGGCGCAGGCCTTCGATCCGGCGGCGAACGCGGACTATGCCGGAAAATTCCTCGCCTCCCTGCATGCCGCCACCGGCTCCTGGGCCGCGGCGACGGCGGATTACCACTCGCAGACGCCGGCGCTCGGCGCGCCCTATGCGCGGGAGGTGATGGCGGTGTGGCCGGTGGAACTCGGCCACGCGCCGCCGCCGGGCATGACCGTGCTGCCGCCGCAACTGGCCTTCGCCGCCGCCGCGTCGCCGCCGGCCGCCGCGGGCAACGCGTTCAGCCGCAACATGTGGTCGCACAATATGTGGACCGCGGCACCGAAGATGCCGGTCGGCAGCGGCATCCTGCTGCGCGGGCCGCCGCCGGCGGTGATCCGGCTGCCGGCGGGCAGCGTCGGCAAGGCGCTCGCCGCCTATCGTGCCGCCCCGGTGCAACTGGCGCGGCGGGTCGCTCTGGCGCAACGCTAGAGGAAGACATCCGACCCGATGTTTCGATCGGGTTGGATACGGCTCTAGCCACCGGCTCGGCCCTGCGCGCCGGAGGGGCGGCGGCGCTGTTTGCATGTCCCGCCGCTTCGCCCTAGGGCAGCCGCATGTCGGGGGTTTCAGAGGTGATGGCGCCGCCTGGCGACGGCGAGGGGCTGCCCGGCTGGATGGCGCATGGCGGCGTGCTGGCGCTCGGCGCGTTGCTCGCCTGGCTGTCGGCGACGATGCCGGCGCAACTGCCGTTTTTCATGCCGTGGGATTTTTCCTGGCCGGAATACCTCACGATCGCGCTCGTGCTGCTGTGGTACGGCCGCGGGCTGGCGCGGCTGGCGCCGGCGGAGCGGCCCTCGCCCGCGGCTTTGTTGCGATTGTGCAACAGCCGGTGCTGGTGCCGGTCCTGTTCGTCGGGCTGTTCTATTTCTGGCTGATCCCCGCCGTGCATTTCCACGCCATGCTCGACCCGCGCCTCTATGCGCTGATGAACTGGAGCATGGTGCTCGACGGCGTGGCGTTCTGGGCACTGGTGCTCGACCCGCGACCGAAGCCGCCGGCGCGCATCGGCTACGGCGCGCGCGTCGCGCTCGCCGCGGGCGTGATGTTCCCGCAGATCGCGCTCGGCGCGGTGATCGCGTTTGCCAGGCACGATCTTTACCCCTTCTATAATGTCTGCGGGCGGCTCTATCCCGCGATCACGGCGATCTCGGACCAGCATTTCGGTGGCCTCGTGATGTGGATCCCGCCCTCGATGATGAGTGCCGCGGGCGTGCTCGCCGTCATCAACGCGCTGCGCATGCACGAAAACACACTGGAGGAACCATCGGATGCAGCCGCCGCTCTCGCCGAACGCTCACGCGCCTGGACCGGCGGCTAGGACCGCCCGGCGGCGGGCGCTGTCGCTGCCCGCACCCGTCGCGGCACTCGCCTTCACCGGAAGGGCCTTCACAGGACGGGCGTTCACAGGACTGGCGTTCACGGCACTGGTGTTCACGGCACTGGCGTTCACGGCATTGGCCATCGCCGCACCCGGCGCGCGGGCGGCGGGGGTGACGAGCATGGGCGCGATGCCGATGGGCGCGACGAGCATGGGCGCGAGGGCGGCGGGTGCGCCGCCGGGTGTCGTCGTGCACCGCCCGTGGCTGCGCAGCATCATCCCCTCGCGGCCGGTGGCGGGATATTTCACCCTCAGCAACGACAGCGATACCGCGCTGCAGCTGGTCGGCGCGAGTTCGCCCGGCTGTGGCACGCTGATGCTGCACCGGAGCATGAACATGGGCGGGCAGGAGACGATGGCGATGGTGCGATCCGTCCGGCTGCCCGCGCATGGCAAGCTCGTGTTCGCGCCCGGCGGCTATCACCTGATGTGCCTGCAGCCGACCGCGGCGGTGCAGCCGGGCGGGGCGGTTGCGGTGACGTTGCGGTTCAGCAACGGTGACGCGATGACGGCAACGTTCCCTGTTCGCAACGCGACCGGCCGGTAGCAGCGCTCAGGCGGCGCGCAGCAATCGCCGCAGAAGGCCGGGCCGGTGCTGCCGATCCACCAGGCGGCGCAGATCGGCAACGGTGCCGGTGATGTCAGGATGCGCGGTGTCGAGCGAGGGGATCAGCAGCCGCGCCGCGCCGGTGGGGCCGAAGACGTAGATCGCGGAGCTGTGCGTGACCTCGTATGCCGCGGGATCGGGCGAGGGGCGGACCGAGTAGACCAGGCGAAAACGTCGCGCCAGCGCAACGAGCTGGTCCGGCGTGCCGCGCAGGCCCTCCATCTGCGGGTCGAAATTGGCCAGATAGCTGCGCAGGACCGCCAGCGTGTCGCGGCCGGGATCGACGGTGACAAACAGGAAGCGGATGCGCCGGGCGTCAGCGCCCAGCCGCCCGAGGGCCGCCGCGACGTTGGCGAGCGTGGTGGGGCAGACGTCCGGGCAGAACGTGTAGCCGAGATAGAGCATGACGATGTCGCCGCGGTAGGTGGCCGCGGTCACCTCGCGCCCGTCGCTCGCGCGCCGCATGGAGAAGGCGAGATCGGGCGAGGTGCCAGCGACATCGATCGCGTGCCAGGGGCGCTTGCCGGTGCAGCCGGCGAGCAGCACCGGCATGGCCGTGGCGACGCGCAGCAGGGCGCGGCGGTCAGAAACCGGGGATGACACGATAGGCCTCGTAGGCGTGGAAGGCGATCACCAGGGCGACGACGATCGCGAACATGCCGAGGCTCACCAGGGCCAGCAACAGGCCGAACAGGCGGTTGCGCTGTCGCTGTCGCTGCCGCGGCGAGCGCTGCGGCGCCGCGCGCGCCGGCGTCGACCGGCTCATCGCCCCCTCGTCCACGGCGCCAGCATAGGACGCGGCCCGGCTCGGCTGCTTGCGCGCGGCTTAAACATCGTCAATCGCCGGCCTCAGGCGGCGAACTCGGCGCGGATCGCGGCGCTGTGCTCGCCGATCGCGGGAACCGCGCCGAACGCACGCTCGCCATCGCGCCAGACGACGGGTGGCGCCACCAGTTCGATCGTTCCGGCTTCGGTGGCAACGGGCTGGCGGCGAAGCGCGGGGTGGCGGGCGAAATCCGCGACCTCGTTGACGAAGCCGTAGGCGGTGTTGGCGGCGCGCAGCTTCGCCGCCGCCTCGGCGCGGGTGAGCCTGGCGAAGGCGGTGGCGATGTGGGCATCGACCGCGGCGCGGTTGGCGACGCGCGCGACGTTGCTGGCGTAGGCGGGCTGTTTCGGCAGGTCGGGTTCGTCGAGGAATTTGGCGCAGAAATCGACCCATTCGCGCTCGTTCTGGATCGAGATCAGCACCAGGCCCTCGCGGGTGGCAAAGGCGCCGTAGGGGCAGACCGAGGGGTGCGCGAGGCCCATGCGCGGCGGCGCCTTGCCGGTGCCCTCCCAGTAGAGCAGCGGCACCGTCATCCAGTCCGCCATGCCGTCGAAAAGCGAGACCGCGAGGCCCCTGCCCTTGCCGGTGCGCCCGCGCGCGATCAGCGCCTCGAGCACGCCGGCATGGGCCGTCATGCCGCAGGCGATGTCGCAGGCGGAGACGCCGACGCGGCCGGGGCCCGCCGGATGGCCGGTGATGCTGGCGAGGCCGGATTCGGCCTGTACCAGCAGATCGTAGGCCTTCATGCCCGCGTAGTCCCCGGAGTCGCCGTAGCCGGAGATGTCGACGGTGATCAGCTTCTCGTGACGCTCGCGCAACATCGCCGAGCCGAAGCCGGCGCGCTCCGCGGCCCCGGGGGCGAGGTTCTGGATGAAGACGTCGGCGCGGGCGAGGATGCGGTGCAGCAGCGCCGCGCCGTCGGGCTGCTTGAGGTCGCAGACGAGGCTCTGCTTGCCGCGGTTGAGCCAGACGAAATAGGTGGCGAGCCCGTTCGCCGCCCGGTCGTAGCCGCGGGCGAAATCGCCCTCGGCGCGCTCGATCTTGATCACCCGCGCCCCGGCATCGGCCAGCCGCGAGGAGCAGTACGGGGCGGCGACCGCCTGCTCGAGCGACAGGACGAGCAGGCCCTCGAGCGGGCGATCCATCGCACTCATCTCAGTAGCTCCGCGGCAGGCCGAGGACGTGCTCGGCGATGTAGGAGAGGACGAGGTTGGTGCTGATCGGCGCCACCTGGTAGAGGCGCGCCTCGCGGAATTTGCGCTCCACGTCGTATTCCTCGGCAAAGCCGAAGCCGCCATGGGTCTGCACGCAGGCCTCCGCGGCCGCCCAGGCGGCATCGGCGGCGAGCATCTTGGCCATGTTCGCCTCTTCGCCGCAGTTCATGCCGGCTTCGAAACGGCGTAGGCCCTCGTGCAGCAGCAGTTCGGCGGCGCGCGATTGCGCGTAGGCGCGGGCGATGGGAAAGGCGACGCCCTGGTTCTGGCCGATCGGGCGACCGAACACGACCCGGCTCCTGGCGTAGTCGGTCGAGCGGCGGGTGAACCACTTGGCATCGCCGATGCACTCCGAGGCGATCAGCAGGCGCTCGGCGTTCATGCCGTCGAGAACGGTGCGGAAGCCCCTGCCCTCCTCGCCGACCAGGTTCTCGGCCGGGACCTCGACGTTGTCGAAGAACACCTCGCAGGAATTGTGGTTCATCATGGTGCGGATCGGGCGGATGGTCAGCCCGCGGGCGTTGCGCATGTCGACGATGAAGGTGGAGAGCCCCTCGGTGCGCCGCGCGAGCTGGTCGCGTGGCGTGGTGCGGGCGAGCAGCAGCATCAGGTCCGAGTGCTCGGCGCGGCTGGTCCAGATCTTCTGGCCGTTGACGATGTAGCGCTCGCCGTCGCGGCGCGCGGTGGTGCGCAGGCTGGTGGTGTCGGTGCCGGAGGTCGGCTCGGTGACGCCGAACGCCTGCAGGCGCAGCGTGCCGGCGGCGATCCCGGGCAGATAGCGCTGTTTCTGCTCGGGCGAGCCGTGCCGCAGGATCGCCCCCATGATGTACATCTGCGCATGGCAGGCCGCGCCGTTGCCGCCCTCGGCATGGATGGTCTCGAGGATCGCCGAGGCGGCCGAGAGCGGCAGGCCGGCGCCGCCGTATTCCTCGGGGATCAGGGCGGCGAGGTAGCCGGATTCGGTCAGCGCCTGCACGAACGCCGTCGGATAGCCGCGCTCGGCGTCGAGTCGGCGCCAGTATTCGCCGGGGAAGCGGGCGCAGAGCTTGGCGACCTCGGCGCGGATTTCGGGGTGCGAAAGGGTTTCCTGCGACGCGCGATCCATGGTGGGCTCCGGGGCGGCAAATTCGGCCTCCGGGATAGGTCGGAGCCGGCGTTGCGGCAAGCGGGCATGGACGCGGCCAGGCGGTGCGGGCAGCATGGCTCGCGGGAGGGCCCCAACGTGACGGCATGGCAGAACGAGGTTTTCGAGGCGCTGAAGGAGTCCGGCGTGCAGCAGATCGGCTATGTGCCGGATGCCGGGCACGCGATCACGATCCGCCGCGCCGAGGCCGATCCGTCGATCCGCGCGGTGGTGCTGACGACCGAGGAGGAGGGGGTCGCGCTGACGGCCGGCGCCTGGCTCGGCGGGCAGCGCGCGGCGCTGCTGATGCAGTCCTCGGGCGTCGGCAACACGATCAACATGCTGAGCCTGGCCGGCAATCTGCGCATGCCGTTCCTCGCCGTGGTGACGATGCGCGGCGAATGGGGCGAGTTCAACCCGTGGCAGGTGCCGATGGGCACGGCGACGCCCGCGGTGCTGGAGGCGATGGGGGTGCTGGTACGCCGGGCGGACCACCCGGCGGAAGCGGGGCTGGTGGTGCGCGCGGCAGCCGACCTCGCGTTCGGCAGTTCGGTCGCAGTCACGGTGCTGCTGTCGCAGCGGCTGATCGGCGCCAAGGTGTTCGTGCAGAAACCTGAAGAGCGGGTCGAAGGCGGCTGGCGGGAGGCGGGACAATGAGCCTCGACCGGCGGGCGGTGATGGCCGAACTGGTGCGCGATGCCGGCGATCTCTTGGTGGTCGCGGGGCTCGGCTCGGCGACCTACGACCTGGGCGCGGCCGGCGACCGGGCGGAAAATTTCTACCTTTGGGGCGCGATGGGCGGGGCGGCGATGATCGGGCTCGGCCTGGCGCTGGCGCAGCCGTCGCGGCGGGTGCTGGTGGCGACGGGCGATGGCGAGGCGCTGATGGGCATGGGGGCGCTGGCCACCATCGCCGCGGCGGGCGCGCCCAACCTCGCCATCGCGGTGCTGGACAACCGTCGCTTCGGCGAGACCGGGGGGCAGACGAGCCATACCGGGCTCGGCACCGATCTCTGCGCGGTCGCGGCCGGCTGCGGCTGGCAGGCCACGGCGCGGGCACGGACGATGGCGGAGGTGGCGGCACTGCGCCCGCGGCTGCGCGCGGAGGCGCTGTTCGCGGTGGTCGAGATCTCGCCCGACGAGGTGGAGCGCTTCCTGCCGCAGCGCGACGGCACCTGGATCGCGCGGCGGTTCAGGGCCGCGCTCGGGATCGGACCGGACTAGTTCCAGTCGGCCGGCAGCAGGCGGCGCAGCGCGGGGATGCGTTCCTCGCAGTGATGGTTGCCGGAGGCGATGCAGGCTTCGAGCATGCCAGTCGCGACCAGTTCGCGCGTGACCCACACGCCGCCGACGACGAGGAGCAGCAGCAGGGCCATCGCCGCGAGGCCCGTGGTCTGACGGTCCGCGCTGGTCTGAACGTCGTCCGTCGTCACGATCCGAAATGCCATCCGACGCCTCCACGACAGGTGCTTGATAGCAAGCCGACCGGTTCCTGTCTGCCGCCAAATCGGCCGCGCCGGGCCGGCGCACGGCGCCGTCAGGGCAGCCAGCATGGCAGCCCGCGGCAAAATGCTGCTGGCCTGGCGCGGGAGTTTCGATGACAATCCCCGCGGTTCTGGCGCGGCGATCAGAGGGGACGACCGGAGGGATGGCGGGCATGGCGCGTGGTCTGGCGGCAGCGTTGGCGCTGAGTTGTCTGCTCGCCCTCCCTGCCGCCGCCCTGGCGCAGGGGGTGGTGCCGGTCACGGCGACGACGGTGGCGCAGGGCAGGCTGCCGATCGAGCTTTCCAACATCGGCACGGTGCAGGCCTGGCAGTCGGTGGTGGTGCGCACGCGCGTCAACGGCACGCTGGATCGCGTGTTCTTCAAGGAAGGCCAGGAAGTGCAGCCCGGCGACCGGCTCGCCGAGATCGACCCGCGCCCCTACCAGGCGGCACTCGACGCGGCGGCGGCCAAGAAGGCGCAGGACGAGGCGGTGCTGGCCAACGCCATCCGCGACCTCGCCCGCTACGCCTCGCTCGCCAGCCGCGACTTCGCCTCCCGCCAGCAGCTTGACACGCAGCAGGCGCTGGTGGCGCAGACCCGGGCCACGATCGAGGGCGATGACGCAGCGATCGCCGCGGCGCGGATCAACCTCGGCTACACCATGATCACGGCGCCGATCCCCGGGCGCGTCGGGCTGCGCATCGTCGATCCCGGCAACGTGGTGCAGACGACGGATGCCAGCGGCATCGTCACCATCGCCCAGGACCATCCGATCGCGGTGATCTTCGCGCTGCCGCAGCAGGACATCCCGGCGATCCATGCCGCGATGGCCGCCGGCGCGGGCAGCGGCCGGCAGGCGGAAGTCGATGCCTATGCCAGCGACGACCGGACGCGGCTGGCGCAGGGCCATCTGGTGACGATGGACAACGCGATCGACCCGGCGACCGGCACGATCCGGCTCAAGGCCGAGTTCGCCAATGCCGACAACGCGCTGACGCCGGGCCAGTTCGTGCAGGCGCGGCTGATCGTGCGCACCGAGCCGGCGGCGCTGACCGTGCCCTCGGTCGCGGTGGAGCGCGGCACCGACGGGTTGTTCGTGTTCCGCGTCGCGGCGAACGACACGGTGCAGGTGGTCAAGGTCCGGGTCGGGCAGGACAACGGCCAGGTGGCGCAGATCCTCTCGGGGCTGGCCAAGGGCGACCGCGTGGTGGTGAACGGGCAGTCGCGGCTGACCGCCGGCACGCATGTCTCGGTGGTCATTGCGAAGGCGGGGAGTTGAGCCGGCGATGAGCATCTCGACCCCGTTCATCCGCCGCCCGGTCGGCACCTCGCTGATCATGGCGGCGATCGTGCTGGTGGGCATCGCCGCCTATCCGCTGCTGCCGGTGGCGCCGCTGCCGCGCGTCGATTTCCCGACCATCAACGTCTACGCCAATTTCCCCGGCGCCAGTCCCGAGACGATGGCGGCGACGGTGGCGCAGCCGCTGGAGACGCAACTGGCGCAGATTCCCGGGGTCGCGCAGATGACCTCCGTCTCGGTGCTGGGGCAGACCGAGGTCACGGTGCAGTTCGACCTCAGCCGCAACATCGACGGCGCGGCGGTCGATGTGCAGTCGGCGATCAATGCCGCGAGCGGCCAACTGCCCAAGGCGCTGCCGAGCCCGCCGCGCTACTACAAGGTCAATCCCTCCGACAGCCCGGTGATGATTCTCGCGGTGCAGTCGGACGTGCTGCCGCTGATCCAGGTCGACGACTACGCCGAGAACATCCTCGCCCAGCAGATCTCGCAGATCCCCGGCGTCGCGCAGATGTTCGTGGGCGGGCAGCAGAAGCGCGCGATCCGCATCCAGGTCGACCCCGCGAAGCTCGCGGCGATGGGCCTCACCCTCGAGGATGTGCGCGCGGGGCTGGTGAGCAACACGACGGACAGCCCCAAGGGCACGCTCGACGGCGCCGTGCGCACCTTCACCATCTATGCCAACGACCAGCTCACGAAGGCGTCACAGTACCAGAACGTGGTGATCGCCTATCGCAACGGTTCGCCGGTGCGGGTGAAGGATATCGGCCGGGCGGTGGATGCGGCGGAGAACACGCACCTCGCCGCCTACCAGAACGGGCATCGCGGCGTGATCCTGGTGATCTTCAAGCAGCCGGGCGCCAACATCATCGACACGGTGGACGCGATCAAGGCGCGGCTGCCGCGCCTGGTCGCGGCGATCCCGCCGAGCGTGCGCGTGAGCACGCTGCTCGACCGCACGCAGACCATCCGCGCCTCGGTCGCGGATGTGCAGTACACGCTGCTGCTCTCCGTGTCCCTGGTGGTCATGGTGATCTTCCTGTTCCTGCGCAATCTCTGGGCCACGGTCATCCCCGCGGTGACGCTGCCGGTCGCGCTGGTCGGCACCTTCGCGGTGATGTACCTGGCCGATTTCAGCATCGACAACATCTCGCTGATGGCGCTGACGATCGCGGTGGGCTTCGTCATCGACGACGCGATCGTGATGCTCGAGAACATCTACCGCCATATCGAGGAGGGAATGAGTCCGTTCGAGGCCGCGATCAAGGGCGCGGGCGAGATCGGCTTCACCATCGTTTCGATCTCCGC
The DNA here is from genome assembly GCA_021784255.1 of Pseudomonadota bacterium. GTDB lineage: Bacteria > Pseudomonadota > Alphaproteobacteria > Acetobacterales > Acetobacteraceae > JAJXXT01. The sequence continues at coordinate 20,862 of JAJXSZ010000005.1, forward strand.
CTCGCTGATCGCGGTGTTCATCCCGCTGCTGCTGATGGGCGGGATCGTCGGGCGGCTGTTCCGCGAGTTCTCGATCACGGTGTCGATCGCGGTCGTGGTCTCGGCGATCGTGTCGCTGACGCTGACGCCGATGATGTGCTCGCGCTTCCTGGCGCCGGAGAGCGGCAGGCACGGACTGCTCTACCGGGTGATCGAGAGCTTCTTCACCGCGACGCTGAATTTCTACCGCCGCACGCTGGCGATCGCGCTGCGGCTGCGCTTCCTCACGCTGATGGTGTTCTTCGCCACCGTCGCGCTGACCACCTATCTCTACATCGTGATCCCCAAGGGGTTCTTCCCCGAGCAGGATAACGGGCTGATCCTCGGCGTCTCCGAGGGAGCGCAGGACGTCTCGTTCGCGCAGATGCAGAAGCTGACGCTCGAACTCGGGCGCGTGATCATGAGCGATCCCGACGTCGCCAACTACTCGACGACGATCGGCGCCGGCGTCGGCGGGCAGACCGAGAACAACGGCCGCTTCTTCATCGGGCTCAAGCCGTTCGGCGAGCGGCACGCGACGGCGCAGCAGATCATCGCGCGGCTGCGGCCCAAGCTCGCCAAGGTGGTGGGCGCGAAGCTGTTCCTCAACGCGGCGCAGGACATCCGCGTCGGCGGGCGGCTGGCCAAGACCGAGTACCAGTACACGCTGCAGGACGCCAACGCGCACGAGCTCTATGCCTGGGCGCCCCGGGTGCTGGCACGGCTGCGCCAGCTGCCGCAGCTGCGCGACGTCGCGACCGACCAGCAGACCGGCGGCACGACCCTCGACCTCACGATCAACCGCGACGCGGCGGCACGCTATGGCGTGAACCCGGTCGAGATCGACAACACGCTCTATGACGCGTTCGGGCAGAACCAGATCACCCAGTATTTCACGCAGGTAAACTCCTACCACCTGATCCTCGAGGTGCTGCCGAGCCTGCAGAACCGGCCCTCGACGCTGTCGCATCTCTATCTGCACGGCAGCAACGGCCAGCTGGTGCCGCTCTCGGCGGTGGTGACGGAGAACCGGACCGGGACCGCGCCGCTGTCGATCAGCCACCAGAGCCAGTTCCCGGCGGTGACGATCTCCTTCAACCTCGCCGCCAACGCCGCCCTCGGCCAGGCGGTCGCGGCGGTGCAGAAGGCGATGCTCGACATGCAGGCGCCGATCACGCTGCAGGGCAGCTTCCAGGGCACGGCGCAGGCGTTCCAATCGTCGCTGTCAACGCAGCCCTACCTGATCGCCGCGGCACTGATCGCCGTCTACGTCATCCTCGGCATCCTCTACGAGAGCTACATCCTGCCGCTCACCATCCTCTCGACGCTGCCCTCGGCGGGCGTGGGCGCGCTGCTGATGCTGATGCTGGTGCACACGGATCTTTCCGTCATCGCACTGATCGGCGTCATCCTGCTGATCGGCATCGTCAAGAAGAACGGCATCATGATGGTGGATTTCGCCGTCACCGCGGAGCGGCGCGACGGCCTGGCGCCGGAGGAGGCGATCTTCCAGGCCTGCCAGCTGCGCTTCCGCCCGATCATGATGACGACGATGGCGGCGATCTTCTCGGGCCTGCCGCTGATGCTCAACCATGGTGCCGGCTCGGAGCTGCGCCGGCCGCTCGGCTACGCCATGGTTGGCGGGCTGATCCTGAGCCAGATGCTCACGCTCTACACGACGCCGGTGATCTATCTCTACCTGGAACGGTTCCAGCGCTGGCTCGTGCCGCGCCGCACCCACCGGCTGCCGACGCTCGCGGGCAAGATGTCCGACGAGATCGAGGTGGCGGACTGACGCCGCGTTGTCCGGGCCGATCCGCCCCGACAGCGCGCGCCGGTGGCGCCGGCCAGAGCCATCTCCGCGCTGCCTGAGCCTGCGCGGCTCAAGCGGACCGGAGGTCGCTCTAATGCGCCATGGCGCTGGCTTCGCTGCGCGTGGCGCCGACGCGCGCGGCGAGCGAGGCGGCCATGAAATCGTCGAGATCGCCGTCGAGCACCGCCTGCGGGTTGCCCTTCTCGACGTTGGTGCGCAGGTCCTTCACCAGCTGATAGGGCGAGAGGACGTAGCTGCGGATCTGGTGGCCCCAGCCGATATCGGTCTTGGCGGCCTCGACGGCACTGGCCGCGGCCTCGCGTTTCTGCAGCTCCTGCTCGTAGAGGCGCGCGCGCAGCATTTCCATCGCGGTGGCGCGGTTGCGGTGCTGGCTGCGGTCGGTCTGGCAGGCGACGACGATCCCGGTCGGGACGTGGGTGATGCGGATCGCGCTCTCGGTCTTGTTGACGTGCTGGCCGCCGGCGCCGGAGGCACGGAACGTGTCGACCTTGAGGTCGTTCTCGTTGATCGCGATCTCGATCGTGTCATCGACGACGGGATAGACCCAGACGCTGGCGAAGCTGGTCTGCCGGCGCGCCGCGGCGTCGAACGGGGAGTTGCGCACCAGGCGGTGCACGCCGGCCTCGGTCTTGAGCCAGCCATACGCGGAATCGCCGGAGATGCGCAGCGTCACCGACTTGAGGCCGGCCTGCACGCCCTCGCTGATTTCCATCACCTCGACCTTGTAGCCGTGCTGCTCGGCCCAGCGGGTGTACATGCGCATCAGCATCTCGGCCCAGTCCTGGGCCTCGGTGCCGCCGGCGCCGGCGTTGATCTCGAGGTAGCAGTCCCGCCCGTCGGCCTCGCCGGAGAGCAGGCTCTCGGTCTCGCGCCGCGCCGCTTCGGCAGCGGTGCCGCGCAGCGCGGCGGTGGCCTCGGCGACGAGCGCGGTGTCGCTGTCGGCCTCGGCCAGCTCGATCAGCTCGCGCGTGTCGACGAGCTCGCGTTCGATGCGCTGCACGGCTTCGGTCTGCGTCGCCAGCCGGGTGCGCTCGCGCATCAGCTTCTGGGCGCGGGCAGCGTCGTTCCAGAGCGCCGGGTTCTCGGCCTCGGCGTTCAGTTCCGCGAGGCGGCGGAGGGCGGCATCCCAGTCAAAGATGCCTCCTCAGCAGTGCCAGTGACTGCTCGATGGAGGCGGCAAGGTGATCGGATTCAGTGGACATTTTCCGGTTCCAGGTCCCGGCGGCTCAATAGAGTCCGCCGAGCGACTTGTCCACGCCGCCGGGCCCGGGAGCCGGTGCGCCGGTTCCGCTCGAGGCGGCGTCGCTCGCCGTTCCCTGCCCGCCGGTGTCGAGCGGTCCCGAGGCGCCGGGCACCTGGCCGGGCTTGAACGCATCGAGCGCCGGTCCGTGGGCGCTCGGCCAGGAGGCGACGGTGACCCCCGCCGGCGGCGTCAGCACCAGCTTGGGGCGGGTGGCGAGCGCCCCCTTCATGAATTCCCGCCAGATCGGCAGGGCCGCGACCGCGCCCTGCTCGTTCGGGCCGAGGCTGCGCGGACTGTCGAAGCCGACCCAGACCACGGTCACGAGGTCGGACGAGAAGCCGGAGAACCAGGCATCGACGGCGTTGTTGGTGGTGCCGGTCTTGCCGGCGAGCATGGTGGCGAATTGCTGCTGGGTGCCGCCGCCGGTGCCGTTGATGACGACGCCGTGCATCATCATCACCACCTGGAACACGCTTTGCGCATCGGCGATGCGCGGGCGCGTGTCGGCGATGGTCGGCGGGACGGTGGGATCGTTGCAGCCCTGGCACGACACGCCGGCGGCGTGCCAGAGCACGTGGCCGTTACGATCGCTGACGCTGTCGATGAAGTGCGGCATCACCTTGAGGCCGAGCGTGTCGAGCGAGGCATAGGCGCCGGCCTCGCGCAGCACCGTGGTGTCGATGGCGCCGAGGGCCGCGGGCAGCAGCGCTGGCAGTTTCTTCGACATGCCGAACGCGTCCGCGACCCGGGCCACGCTCGGCATGCCGATATGCGCCGCGAGGCGGACGGTGACGAGGTTCAGCGACTGGCCGATCGCGGTGTGCAGCGAGGTGGGACCGCCGAAACTGTTCTCGTAATTGCCGGGCCGCCACTTGCCTGCCGCGCCCATGTCGAGGACGAAGGGGGCGTCGAGGAACCGTTGCGATGGCGAGATGTTCTTCTCCATCGCCGCGAGATAGACCATCGGCTTGAAGCTCGAGCCCGGCTGACGCTGCGCCTGGGTCGCGCGGTCGAACTGGCTGAGCGCGAAGCTCCAGCCGCCGGACATCGCGAGCACGCGCCCGGTCGCGGGATCGAGGGCGAGGATGGCGCCGCTGATCGCCGGAACCTGGCGCAGCGCGATCGCCAGCGGCTTGCCCTTGGCCGGCGGCGTGACCCGCAGCATCACCACGTCGCCGGGCACGACGACATCGGCGAGCTGGCGCGGCGGCGGGCCGAGATTGCCCGCGGCATCCTCGTGGCGCGCCCAGCCGAGCGCGGCGAGCGGCAGCGTCGCGGTGACCGGCTTGCCGTTGCGCAGCAAGCCGATGGTCGCGGCCGCCGGGGTCTCGGCGAGGACGAGGCCCTGCTGCCATCGCGCCAGCATGCCGGCGGGCGCCCTGTGCTGCGCCAGCGCCTTGGCCCAGGTGGCGGTGGACCAGCCGCCGGCGGGAGGGAGGACGTGGCCGGCGGGGCCGCGCCAGGAGGGGTGGCGGCGGTCGTAGGCGAGCAGCCCGTCGTGCAGCGCCCGGTCGGCGAGCGCCTGCAGCCGCGGGTCGAGCGTGGTGTGGACGGTCAGTCCGCCGGTCTCGGTGCGGTCGAGCCCGAAGCGCGCGATCAGCCGCTGGCGCACCTCGTCGGTGAAATAGTCGGCGCCGGCGATGGTGCGCGGCTTGGTGTAGGGCACCGGGGCCACCGGCTGCGCCTTGGCCGCCTGCGCCTGAGCGCGGGTGATGGCGCCGTTGTCGACCATGCGGTCGAGCACGTAGTCGCGGCGGATCCGCGCCTGGTGCGGGTGGAGGAAGGGGTCGAAATAGCTCGGCGCCTTGGGCAGCGAGGCGAGCAGCGCCGCCTCGGGCAGGGTGATGGTCTCGATCGGCCGGTCGAAATAGGCGAACGCCGCGGCGCCGACGCCGTAGGCGCCTTCGCCGAGATAGATCTGGTTGAGGTAGAGCTGGAGGATCTGCTGTTTGGACAGCACCCGCTCCATGCGCATCGCGAGCACGGCCTCGCGGATCTTGCGCCGCAGCGAGACCTTGTCGTTCAGCAGCATGTTCTTGGCCACCTGCTGGGTGATGGTCGAGGCGCCGATCGGGCGCTTGTGCTGGCCGAATTGCAGCGCGTCGGTCACCGCGGCGCGCAGGATGGCGGCCGGGTCGATACCGGGATGCTGGTAGAAATTGTGGTCCTCGACGGCGATGAAGGCCTGCTGCACCACCAGCGGGATGCGCGTGATCGGCACGTAGATGCGCCGCTCGACGGCCAGCTCCGCCTGCAACTGGTCGTTGGCGGCATAGAGCCGGGTCATCAGCTTCGGCTGGTAGTGGCGCAGCGTCTCGAGGCTCGGCAGGTTCGAGGTGTCGCGCTCGAAGACATAGGCGCCCATCACCAGCCCGCCGACCAGCGCCGCCACCACCACCGTCGCCAGCAGGCGCAGCGGCCAGAACAGGCCGGCGAAGAGCGAGAACCGGCGCCGGCGGCGCGGCTTCTCGGGCCGGCCGCGCCGGTTCGGCGGGCGGTCGCCGGAATTGGGGTCGCTCGGCGGGACCAGCCGCGGGCCGGCCTGAAGGGGGGGAGCCATGGCGGGCAGTTACACCGGACCGGCAGGCGAATCCATGGCGGGATGATGACGTCCCGCCAAGGAGCAGGGGGCTCCAGACAGGACGCCGGCGAGCGGCTCCGGCGGCGGTGGCTAGCCGCCCAGCGGCGCGCCGGTGGCGACAGCGGTGAAGTACCGCTCGACCGCGCCCTTGAGGGCCGCCGCGACCACCGCGCGGTGCGCCGGCTGGCGCAGCGCCGCCTCATCGGCGCGGTTGGACATGAACCCCATCTCCACCAGCACGCTGGGGATTTCCGCCGATTGCAGCACGATGAAGCCGGCATGCCGCGCCGGATTGACCAGCAACGGCACGTTGCGGGCCAGGCTGTCGACGACGGCGCGCTGCATCAGCGCCGATTCCGTGCGCGTCTCGCGGCGCACCAGGCTTGCCAGGATGTTGGTCACCGCCGCCGAGGGGGCGCCGGCCTGGCCGCTGGCGAAACGGTCCGCCGCATTCTCGCTCTGCGCCAGCATGGCGGACTGGGCGTCGGAGGGGTGGGTGGCAAGGGTGTAGACGCTGGCGCCACGGACCGCGGGGTTGGCGATCGCGTCGGCGTGCATGGAAACGAACAGCGAGGCGCCGTTGCGCTGGGCATCGACGACGCGCTGGTCGAGCGGGATGAAGACGTCGCGGGTGCGGGTCATCGCCACCCGGTAGCGCCCGGTTGCGAGCAACTGGCGGCGCAGCTCCATCGCGGTGTTGATGGCGATGTATTTCTCAAAGGTGCCGGAAACGCCGATCGCCCCGGGGTCCATGCCGCCATGGCCGGGGTCGAGCATCACCAGCGGCAGGCTGGAACGCACGGGAGCGGCGCTGGCGGCCTCGTTGAACGCCACCGCGGCGAGCGTCGGCAGGCTCGCCAGAGCCGGCATCACCATACGCTGGAAAACGCGGCGGGTCAGCATGGCGTGAATCGTATCATGGACATAGCGACCTTATCTACCATATCGCATCGGAAGTTGCACATTGAACGCTGATGAACGTGTCGTCATCCCATCCTGCCCTCCGGATACTCAGGCGGGGCGCTTGCGGCAAGCCGCGGTTTCGGTCATGGTCGTCGCGTTGTGCGACGCCGTCCGGGAACGCGGCCTCCGATCTGAGGGCGTTCCTCGTCGGCTGCGGCGCGCGACAGGCGATGCGGCCGGCTTTCGGTCCCGGGCAGCCTCGATGCAGGCGCCGGACCAGGCGGCCGGGGGGCCCGAACGAAAACGGGGCGCCGTTCCTGGCCATTCGGCAAGGAGCCGTGCTCGCAACCGGACGAAAGAACTGGGTTCATGCCCGTGTCCCCTTCCTCTGCCAGCATAGCGAGTGTGGCCGATCGCGCCGCGCCCGGGCTGCTGGCCTCGATCAATCGCCGGCCGCGCGCGGATGGCGCGCCCTCGCCGGCACACTGGAGATTCCCTGCGCATGACCAAACGGATCCTGATCGATTCCACCCACGCCGAAGAAACGCGGGTGGTGCTGCTGGACGGCCACAAAGTTGAGGATTTCGACGTCGAAACCGCGAACAAGCGGCAACTCAAAGGCAACATCTACCTCGCCAAGGTCGTCCGCGTAGAGCCGAGCCTGCAGGCGGCGTTCGTCGAATACGGCGGCGGGCGGCACGGGTTCCTCGCCTTCGGCGAGATCCACCCCGACTATTACCAGATCCCGGTCGCGGACCGCGAGAAGCTGCTGGCGCTGCAGGCCGAGGCGGCGCGCCTCGAGGAGGAGGCGGAAACGCTGGCGATGGCGCGGCCGGGGCGGCGCGCCCGCGACGAGAGCACCGGCGGGGTCGCGGACGCCGTTGCCGAATTCGGGGACGCCGACGAGGTTGCGGCCGAGCCTGGCAGCGAAGGCGCGGCGGCGGACGAAGCGGCGGCGGCGGCGGAGGAAACCGGCAGCCGGGCCCAGGCGGACGCCACCGAGGCCGATGGCGGCGATGCGGCGACATCCAGCTTGGCGGACGCGGCGCCCGACGCGCACAGCCCGGCGCCTGCCGCGGACGACCCCGACCGGGTTGGCGACGCGGCTGCGGATGCAGGCAGCGACGAGGCGGGCAGCGACGAGGCCGGCAGCGACGAGGCCGGCAGCGACGAGGTGGGCAACGACGAGGCGGGCGAGGACACGGGCGAGGAGAGCGAGGCGGCAGCGCCGGAGACGCTCGAAGGCGCCGGCGACACCTTCGAAGGCAACGGCGCGGACGAGGCACGGGCGCGGGCGCGGCGGGCGGCGAGCTTCCTGCGCAACTACCGCATCCAGGAAGTAATCAAGCGCCGGCAGATCCTGCTCGTGCAGGTGGTCAAGGAGGAGCGCGGCAACAAGGGCGCGGCGCTCACCACCTATATTTCGCTGGCGGGACGATTCTGCGTGCTGATGCCGAACTCACCGCGCGGCGGCGGGATCTCGCGCAAGATCACCTCGGCGGTGGACCGGCGGCGGCTGAAGGAAATCACGGCGGAGCTGCAGATCCCCGACGGCATGGGGCTGATCGTGCGCACCGCCGGCGCCAACCGCCCGAAGCCCGAGATCGTGCGCGACTGCGAATACCTGATGCGGCTGTGGGACGATATCCGCGAGCTGACACTGCGTTCCGTCGCCCCTGCCCTGATCTACGAGGAAGCCAACCTCATCAAGCGCACCATCCGCGACCTCTACACGCGCGACATCGAGGACGTGGTGGTGGATGGCGAGGCCGGCTGGCGCGCGGCGCACGAGTTCATGCGCATGCTGATGCCGACGCACGCCAAGAAGGTGCTGCTGTGGGGCGGCACGACGCCGCTGTTCGCACACCACCATGTCGAGGCGCAGCTCGACGCGATGCTGATGTCGAACGTGCCGCTGCGCTCCGGCGGCTCGCTGGTGATCAACCAGGCGGAAGCGCTGGTGGCGATCGACGTGAACTCCGGGCGGGCGACGCGCGAGCGGGGCATCGAGGAGACCGCGCTCAAGACCAACCTCGAGGCCGCGGACGAGGTGGCGCGCCAGCTCCGGCTGCGCGACCTGGCGGGGCTGATCGTCATCGACTTCATCGACATGGAGAACCGGCGCAACAACCATGCCGTCGAGCGGCGGCTGAAGGAGGCGCTGAAGAACGACCGGGCGCGCATCCAGCTCGGCTCGATCAGCCATTTCGGGCTGCTGGAGATGAGCCGCCAGCGGCTGCGCCCGTCGCTGGCGGAGAGCAGCTTCATCGCCTGCCCGCATTGCGGCGGCACCGGGCATGTGCGCGGCACCGAGAGCAGCGCGATCCACGTGCTGCGCGCGATCGAGGAGGAGGCGGCGAAGGGCCGCGCCAGCGCGATCACCGTGCACGTGGCGCCGGACATCGCGCTCTACCTGCTGAACCACAAGCGCACGCGAATCGCCGAGATCGAGCAGCGCAGCGGGCTGGTCGTGACCTTCGCAGCCGACCCGGCGCTGGTGCCGCCGGCGCTGCGCATCGAGCGGGTGCGCGCGCGGGCGGACGACGCGCCGATGCCGGTCGCGGTGCAGCCGCGCGATGCCGCGCCGGCCGAAGCGGCCGAGCCCGACGTGCCGGATCAGGAGATCGACGGCGCCGAGGAGGCCGAGGCCGAGGCCGACGACAGCGCCGCGACGCCCGGCCAGGCGGAAGCCGCCGAGGGCCGGCGGCGGCGGCGGCGGCGGCC
>JAJXSZ010000154.1 GCA_021784255.1 Pseudomonadota bacterium
CCGGGGTCGGCTTCCTTGCCATGGAGGCGCGGCACTGCGCGGGGGCGGAGATGCAGGAGATGATGGCATATGCCGCTTCCGTCGGCAGCGCCGCGGCCAGGCACGAGGGAGCGCGCGGTTTCGTCGGTAACGCCAACGACGGCACCGCGCATTGGTTCGGCACCACGCGCGGGCTCGGCACAATGCCGCATTCGCTGATCGGCTACGCGGGCTCGACGGTGCGCGCGGCGGAGATGTTCCATGCGACCTTCCCCGACGATGTGTTGACCGTGCTGGTCGATTATTTTGGTAAGGAAATAAGCGACTCGCTTGCAGTGGCAAGGCGCTTCCCCGATCTGGCGGCGGCGGGAAAGTTGCAGGTTCGGCTCGACACGCATGGCGGGCGTTTTCTCGAGGGGCTCGACCCGGCGGAAAGCTATGCGGTGCTGGAACGGCACGTGCCGGGCGCGATACGCCGCTATCGTTCCGAAACGGAGCTTCGCTATCTGGTGGGCACCGGCGTATCGGCCGCGGCGATCTGGCGCACGCGCGAGGCACTGGATGCGGCCGGGTTTCCCGCGGTGCGCATCGTCGCTTCGTCCGGCTTCGGGGTGGAGAAGTGCCGCGTGATGGCCGACGCCAAGGCGCCAATCGACCTGATAGGGACAGGGAGTTTCATCCCGGAGCGCTGGACGGAGACCTACGCGACGGCGGATATCGTTGCCTATGACGATCAGCCGACGGTCAAGGTCGGGCGCGAATTCCTGCTCAAGCACAAGGGCGGCCACGAGGTGCGCGCATGAGTGCCACGCTTTCGATCGCGTTGGCGCAGATCGATCCCGAGGTCGGAGCCGTCGATCGCAACGTCGAGGCGATCCGGCGCGCGCGGATACAGGCCGCGGCGCAGGGTGCTGACCTGGTGGTGACGACAGAGTTCTCGGTGGGCGGCTATCCGGTCGAGGACCTGGTCCGCAAGCCGGCCTTCGCCGAGGCATGCGAGGCGGCAATCGGGCGGCTGGCGGGCGAGACCGCGGACGGCGGGCCGGCGATGCTGCTCGGCGGGCCATGGCGCTGCGAGGGCAAGCTGCACAACGCCGCCTGGCTGCTCGATGGCGGCAGCGTCGTCGCGCGCGTGGCGAAGCACGAGCTCCCCAATTACGGTGTGTTCGACGAGAAACGCGTGTTCGATCCGGGGCCGGTGCCGACGCCGGTCACCTTCCGCGGTTTCCGGCTCGGTGTCCTGGTCTGCGAGGATTGGTGGTTCCCGAAGGTGCCGGCGGCACTCACGGCGCAAGGTGCGGAGATGTTGCTTTCCATCAACGGTTCACCGTTCGAGGCGGGCAAGCAGGGAAGACGTGTGGCACTGGCGCGCGAGCGGGTGCGCGAGACCGGCCTGCCGTTCGTTTTCGCAGCACAGGTGGGCGGGCAGGACGAGCTGGTGTTCGAGGGGGCGAGCTTCGTCCTCGACGCGGCGGGCGAGCTGGCAAGCCAATTGCCGTTTTTCGAGACCTGCGTTCGCACGACCCTCTGGCGCCGTGGCAGCGGACTCGTCTGCCAGCCGGGCGAGATCGCGCCCGAGCCCGACCGGCTCGAGGCGATATGGCGGGCGATGGTGGTCGGTCTCGCCGACTACGTGAACAAGAACCGGTTTCCCGGGGTGATCCTGGGGCTTTCGGGCGGCATCGACAGCGCGATCTCGGCCGCGGTGGCGGTCGACGCGCTCGGCGCGGAGCGGGTGCGGGCGGTGATGATGCCCAGCCCCTATACCAGCCAGGAGAGCCTCGACGATGCCGCGGCCTGCGCCCGGCTGCTCGGCATTCGCTGCGATATCGTGCCGATCAGCGGCGCTGTCGACGCCTTCGGCGCGGCCCTCGCCCCGCTGTTTGCCGGCCGGCAGGCGGACATCACCGAGGAGAACCTGCAATCGCGCTCCCGCGGACTGATCCTGATGGCGATGAGCAACAAATTCGGCTCCATGCTGCTGACGACCGGAAACAAGAGCGAGATGTCGGTGGGCTACGCCACGCTCTATGGCGACATGTGCGGCGGCTATTCCGTGCTCAAGGACATCTACAAGACCACGGTCTTCGAGCTGGCGCGCTGGCGTAACGCGCACCGGCCGAACGGCGTGCAGGGACCCGCGGGTATGGTCATGCCCGAGGGCGTGATCACCAAACCGCCCTCGGCCGAGTTGAAGCCCGGGCAGACCGACCAGGATACGCTGCCGCCCTACGAAATGCTGGACGCGATCCTGGAGGGACTGGTGGAGGGCGAGGCGAGCGTGGACGCGATGGTTGCCAGTGGATTCGATCGCGCGACCGTGCTGCGTGTGTGGCGCATGCTCGATCGTGCGGAGTACAAGCGCCGGCAGGCGCCTCCCGGCGTGAAGATCGGGGTGCGCGCCTTCGGACGCGACCGGCGCTACCCGATCACCAACGGCTTCACGGCGCTCGTGTCGTGACCGCGGTGGTGGAATTCCGCGTGCGCATCCGCGATCTCACGGGCGGAGCGGAAGACGGCATCGTCGAGGAAGTCAAAGGCTTCGCCTCGCTCGAGGAGGCGAACGAGTTTGCCCGGCGCTACGTGCGCGACAGCGTCGAGCGGTGCCGTGCGCCGGGGCTTTCGTCACGCGACGTGGTGGAGGCGTGGTTTTCCTTCGGCGAGGATGCCGAGGTGATCGAGGCGCCAGCCGATGTGCCGATCGGGGCCGCCGAGGCGATCGATGCCGATAGCGGCGGTTGGAGCAGCGAGGGGGCGGTCGCGTTCTTTGCCGAGGAGCCGGCGATCGACGACGAGCGCGACTGGCGCGCCATCGATCCGCGCCGCCGCCAGCGCGAATAGGGCCGCCGCACGTGACCACGATCCGGGCGCGGTTCGCGCCGTCGCCGACCGGCTGGCTGCATGTCGGCAACGCCTATATCGCGGTGGCGAATGCGCTGTTCGCGCGCCACGCCGGTGGCGAGTTGCTGCTCCGGCTTGACGATACCGATACGGAACGATCGCGCGAGGAATACGCCAGGGGGATCGAGCAGGACCTTGCCTGGCTCGGCGTTGCATGGACGCGGGTGTTTCGCCAGTCCGACCGGCTCGCCGCCTACGCCGAGGCGGCCGACCGGCTGCGCGCGGCAGGGCGCCTCTACCCGTGCTTCGAGAGCGAGGAGGAACTGGCGACGAAGCGCGAGGCGCAGCGCCGGCGCCACCTGACGCCGATCTATGATCGCGCGGCGCTGGCCATGACCCCGGAGCAGCGTGCGCGGGCGGAGGCGTCGGGCCGCAAGCCATACTGGCGGTTCAAGCTGTCGTCGGGCGAGCAGATCTGGGACGATCTGGTTCTCGGCAAGCGGCGGGTGAAGCTCGCTGCCGTTTCGGATCCGGTTCTGGTGCGCGCGGATGGCTCGCCGCTCTATACGTTCACCTCGGTGGTGGACGACATTGCCGAGGGCATCACCCATATCATCCGCGGCGAGGACCACATCACCAACTCCGGCGTGCAGCGCGACCTCATGACCGCGCTGGGCGCCGATGCCGACGCGGTGCGGCTCGCGCACCGGCCGCTGCTCCTCGATGCCGAGGGAGGCAAGCTGTCGAAGCGGCTGGACAGCCTGTCGCTGCGGCGACTGCGGGCGGATGGGATCGAGCCAGCGGCGCTGTTCGCTTATCTGGCGCGACTGGGCACGCCCGAAGCCTTCGAGCCGGCGAGCTTCGACGCGCTGGCGGCCTCGTTCGACTTTGCGCACATGTCGGCAGCCGCGCCGCGCTTCGACCCGGCGCAGTTGCTGGCGCTGAACCGCCGGGTGCTGCATGCGGCGTCCTACGAGGCGGTTGCCGCGCGTCTGCCGCAGGGCGCGGACCGGCGGTTCTGGGAGGCGGTGCGCGGCAATCTCGACCTGGTCGCGGAGGCGCGGCCCTGGTGGGAAGTCGTGACCGGCGAGCTCTCGGCGTCGTTGCCCGAGGAGGCGGCGTTCCTGCGCCAGGCACTCGCGCTGCTGCCGGAGGAGCCATGGGATGGCGACGTCTGGGGGCGCTGGACGAGCGCCCTGCGCGAGGCGAGCGGGCGCAGCGGGCGGGCGCTGTTCCATCCACTGCGACTGGCTCTCACCGGCGAGGAGAAAGGCCCGGAGCTGCGCACCCTGCTGTTGCTGATCGGGCGCGCGCGCGCGGCGAGGAGGCTCGCGGCGGCGGCCGGGTGATCCGGCACGGTTGATGCGCGCGCGCGAGGCTCTAGACTGCGGCGCATGAGCGAAAACATGTCGAGCCGGGATATTCTGGCGCGCCTCGTGGCCTTCGATACCACCAGCCGCAACAGCAATCTCGCGCTGATCGAGTATGCCCGCGCCTACCTCGCGGAGCAGGGCGTCGAAGCCCGGGTGAGCCTCGATCCGAGTGGCCGGAAGGCCAATCTGCACGCGTTGGTCGGCCCCGCCGTCGCCGGCGGCATCGCCCTTTCCGGTCATGTCGATACCGTACCGGTGGACGGTCAGGCATGGACCGGCGACCCGTTCACGCTGCGTGAGGCCGAGGGCAGGCTGGTCGCGCGTGGCGCGGCGGACATGAAGGGGTTCGTCGCCTGCATGCTCGCCGCCGTGCCGCGGCTGAAGGCGATGCGGCTGGCAAGGCCGGTGCATCTCTTCGTGACGCACGACGAGGAGACGACGATGGAGGGCGCGCGGCGGCTGGTCGCCGAGCTCGACGCCGCGCCGCGCCCGGCCTGCTGCGTGGTGGGCGAGCCGACGCTGTTGCAGCCGGTGCTGGCGCACAAGGGCAAGCTGTCGCTGCGCGTCCTGGTGCGCGGCAAGCCGGGTCATTCGAGCGAGCCGGGCAAGGGCGTGAACGCGGTGCAGGCAGCCGGCGAGGCGGTGGCGTGGGTTGCGGACGAGGCGCGCAACCGGGTCAGGATCGGGCCGTTCGATACGCGGTTCGATCCGCCCTATACCACGATCCATGTCGGCACGATCGCCGGCGGGACGATCCTCAACATCATTCCCGAGCACGCCGAGTTCACCATGGAGTGGCGCGGCATTCCGGCCGACGATGTCGAGGCGGAGTTCGCCCGGCTGCGCGCGCATGTCGCGGCGGCGATCGAGCCCGCGATGCGCGCGGTCGATCCCGCCTGCGGCTTCAGTTACGAGGTGATCGATACGATTCCGGGCCTCGCCCTGCCGGAGCGCGATCCGCTGGTGGCCATGGTCCAGCAGGCGAGCGGGTCCAACTCGGTCGGCGCGGTCAGCTATGGCACCGAGGGCGGGCTTTACGAGCAGGCGGATATTCCGACCATCGTCTGCGGGCCGGGGGCGATCGCGCAGGCGCATCAGCCGGACGAATGGATTGCGGCGAGCCAGCTTCTGGCTTGCGATGCCTTCATCGACCGGCTGGCGGAACGCCTTTCCGGATGATGTATGGCCTGCCGCATTTCGAGGTGGCGCTCACGCCGCCCGATCTGCGGCCCTGGCTTGCCGGCGATGGCGATATCCCGGGCTTCGTCACGCGCGGGGCGGCCGCTGCGGGACCGCATGTTCTGCTGCTTTCATTGATGCATGGGAATGAATTCGCGGGCGCTATCGTGCTCGACGCGATGCTGCGGGAAGGCTTCCTGCCAACGCGCGGGCGGCTCACCATGGGGTTCGCCAACCTCGATGCGTTCGCGGCCTTCGATGCGGCGCAGCCCACGCATAGCCGTTTCCTCGAGGAGGACCTCAACCGCGTCTGGGACCCGGCGGTGCTGGCACAGGACGGCGGCAGCGCCGAGAGGCGCAGGGCACGGCAGATGCTGCCCGCGATCCTCGCGGCGGACGTGGTGCTCGACCTGCACTCGATGCTCTGGCCCTCGGAGCCGCTGCTGCTGGCGGGCGTCTCGGCACGCGGGCGGGCGCTGGCGCGGCGGATCGGGGGACCGGGTCTGATCGTTGCCGATACAGGACATATCGGCGGCAAGCGGCTCATCGATCATCCACGGTTCAACGGACCGGGCGAGGCGACGGCGCTACTGGTCGAGGCCGGGCAGCACTGGCGCGCCGGCACTGTTGCGATGATGCAGCGATGTGTCGCGGGGCTGCTGGCGGCCCTGAAGATGGGCCCGCCGGGCATCGAGGAGCCACCGGCACGCTGCGCGGAGGTGACCCATAACGTGGTCGCGGAAACAGCGGCGTTCTCGTTCGTCCGGCCGTGGCGCGGTGGCGAGGTGGTGGCGAAGGCGCGCACGGTGCTCGCACTCGACGGCGAGCGCGAGGTCCGAACACCCTACGACGATTGCCTGCTGGTGATGCCGAGCCTGCGGCCGGTGCCCGGGCAAACCGCCGTCCGGCTGGCGCGATTCGTCGTCTGAAGGCAGCGGCGGATCGGCGCTACGACGGCGGCTCGTCGCTGACCGGCGCGGTGACGACGATGAAGACGAGATCGCCGAGGCCGGTGTTGGCGATGCGATGCGCGACGCCGGCGGGAAGCTGGATCACGTCGTGGCGGCGCACGAGGCGCGTGACGTCGCCGACCTCCATCAGGCCTTCGCCCTTCAGCACGTGATAGACTTGCTCCTGGATGCGATGGGCGTGGCGATCGACGCCTGCTCCGGGCGCGTAGGTCGAGATGCGGTAGTCGAGTTGACGCGAGCCGGTGGTCTCGGGGTGCACGAGAAGCTTGGATAGCGCTCCCGGATCGTGCGCCGTCATGCGCTGCCAGGGAACCTCGGCGATGTTGCGGATCAGATCCGGCATGGCTTTCCTCCTTGCCCGGGAAAGATTTCTGGCATAGGAGCACCGTAACGCACCACGGTCCAGCATTTCATCATGCGAGATACCGAAAATCGAGGCGAGCGCGATCCCTATCTCCTGGAATCGTTGCGCAAGGGGCTTGCTGCCATTGACGCCTTCGCGCGCCGCGGCAGCTGGTCGCTGGCGGAGCTGACGCTGGAACTCGGCCAGACCAAACCGACGGTGTTCCGCATCCTGCACACGCTGGAGGATGCGGGGTTCGTGCGGCGGCAGGCGGACGGACGTTACCTGCCGGGGCCACGGCTGGAGCAGCTCGGCGCGGCGACGGCACGCCAGGAGACGCTGCGCTGGCAGGCCCTGGCGCCGCTGCAGGACCTGGCCGCGACCACCGGGGAGACGGCGCATGTGAGCGTGCTGCACGAGGGAGAATCGGTCTGCGTGCAGGCGGTCGAGGGGCCGCGGATGCTGCGTATGCGCGCGCTCGTCGGCCGGCGCACGCCCGCGCATGCGAGCGCGCTCGGCAAGGCGTTGCTGGCGCAGATCTCGCCGCGCGAGGTGGACGCAATCCTGGCCATGCGCGGGCTGGCGAAGCTGACGCCGCGCACCATCGTTTCCCGCCGCGGCCTGCATGCGGCGCTGGCCGAGGTCCGGGTGCGCGGCTTTGCCATGGACGACGAGGAGATCGAGACCGGGCTGCGCTGTGTTGCCGCGCCGATCCCGCTTGGCGGAGATC
>JAJXSZ010000155.1 GCA_021784255.1 Pseudomonadota bacterium
GCAGATCCTGAACTTCCTGATGCCGTTCTGACCGCGGGCACCGCCTCGCCCGGCGACGACAGCCATGTTAGACCGGGCCCAACCGCGGAGGAAACGTGATGCAGGAAGCCTTCATCTGCGATTTCGTGCGCACGCCGATCGGGCGCTATGGTGGCGCGCTCAGGGATCTGCGCACCGACGATCTGGCGGCGCATCCGCTGCGGGTGCTGCGCGAGCGCAACGCGGGGGTGGACTGGGAAGCGCTCGACGATTGCTACATGGGTTGCGCCAACCAGGCGGGCGAAGACAACCGCAATGTCGCGCATATGGCGACGCTGCTCGCCGGCTATCCCGTCGCGGTTCCGGGAGCGACGATCAACCGGCTGTGCGGGTCGGGGCTCGACGCGGTGGGGACCGCGGCGCGGGCGATCCGCGCCGGGGAAGCCGAGCTGATGCTCGCCGGCGGCGTCGAGAGCATGACGCGCGCGCCGTTCGTGATGGGCAAGGCGGGCGAGGCGTTCTCGCGCGCGGCCGAGATCTACGACACGACGATCGGCTGGCGCTTCGTCAACAGGCTCATGCAGGCACGTTACGGTATCGATTCGATGCCGGAAACCGGGGAGAACGTGGCCGAACAATTCCAGATCTCGCGCGCGGACCAGGATGCGTTCGCGCTGCGCAGCCAGCACAAATGCGCGGCGGCGCAACGGGCGGGCTTCTTCGCGCGCGAGATCGCGCCGCTCACCATCAAGGCGCGCAAGGGCGACACCGTCGTCGATACGGACGAGCATCCTCGTGCCGACACGACGCTCGAAGGGCTGGCCAAGCTGAAGGCGCCGTTCCGCAGCCCGGGGACGGTGACGGCGGGCAACGCCTCGGGCGTTAATGACGGGGCGGCGGCGCTGATCCTCGCCTCCGAGGCAGCGGCAAGGAAGCACGGGCTGGTGCCGCGCGGGCGCGTCGTGGCGATGGCGACGGCGGGCGTGGAGCCGCGCATCATGGGCATCGGGCCGGCACCCGCGGTCAGGAAGCTGCTGGCGAAGACCGGGACCGGGCTCGGCGAGGTCGACGTGATCGAGCTCAACGAGGCGTTTGCCTCGCAGGGGCTGGCAGTGCTGCGCCAGCTCGGGCTCGCCGACGACGAGGAACGGGTGAACCCGCATGGCGGCGCGATCGCGCTCGGCCATCCGCTCGGCATGAGCGGGGCGCGGCTGGCGCTCACCGCGCTGTCGGCGCTCGAGGCGCGCGGGCAGAAACGGGCGATCGCGACGATGTGCATCGGCGTCGGCCAGGGGATCGCGGCGCTGATCGAGCGGGTTTAGCGCCACGCGGACAGGTTCTGCCGCGGGCGGACGAAAACCGCCGCGCGCGCGGGCGCTGCCGCTGCCGCTGCGGGTCGACCGCGATGGCGGGCCGGGCTACGATCGCGGTCGGGTCCAGGAGCCGGAAAAACGATGGAAACGCCACTGACGCCGATGGAGTTCGCTCGCCGTGCCCGCCGCCTCTATGCCGGGCGGGAGGCGGTGGTCGATGGCGAGCTTCGTTTCACCTATGGGCAGTTTCTCGAGCGTTGCGACCGCTGGTCCGCGGCCCTGCAGGCGATGGGGGTGCGCCAGGGCGACCGCGTCGCCTATATCGCCCCCAACACGCATGCGAACCTCGAAGGCTATTATGCCGTGCCGCAGATCGGCGCCGTGCTGGTGCCGGTCAACTACCGGCTGCGGGCGGAGGATTTCGATTACATCCTGAACCATTCCGGGGCGACCGTGGTCTGCGCGCATGCCGACCAGCTCGATGCCGTCGACAGCATCCGCGCGCGGCTGCCGGGCGTGCGGCATTTCGTAGCACTGGAGGGGGCGCGCGAGGGCTGGATCGACTACGAGCGGCGGCTGGCGGCGCATGCGCCGGACTTCGCCGCGGTGCCGATCGCCGAGACCGACCTGCTGACCATCAACTATACGAGCGGCACGACGGCGCGGCCCAAGGGCGTGATGATCACGCACCGCAACGCCTACATGAACGCGATCGGTACGCTGGTGCATCATCACCTGTCGCCGGCCGACCGCTATCTCTGGACGCTGCCGATGTTCCACGCCAATGGCTGGACCTTCACCTGGAGCAACACCGCGCGCGGGATGGCGCATGTGTGCCTGCGCCAGGTCGAGCCGCGGGCGATCTTCCGGCTGATCCGCGAGGAGCGGATCACCATGTTCTGCGCCGCGCCCACCGTGCTGATCGGCATCGTCAACGCCCCCGACGAAGTGACGGCGGGCGCGCCCCGCGGGGTGCGGCTGTTCACCGCCGGCGCGCCACCCGCGGCGGCGACGATCGAGCAGGTGGAGAGCCGGCTCGGCTGGGAGCTCACGCATGTCTACGGCGCGACCGAGACCTCGCCGCTGATCACGTTCTGCGAGCCGCTGCCGGAACATGCGGCGCTGGGGCCGCGCGAGCGCGCCGAGATCAAGGCGCGCCAGGGCGTGGAACTGGTCACCTCCGGCGAGCTGCGGGTGGTCGACGAGGACGGCAAGGAAGTGCCGCGCGACGGCAGCACGCTCGGCGAGATCGTCGTACGCGGCAACGTCGTCATGGCGGGGTATTACAACGACCCCGCCGCCACGGCGGCGGCGATCCGGGATGGCTGGTTCCGCACCGGGGATGCGGCGGTGGTGCATCCGGACGGGTATGCGGAGATCCGCGATCGTTTCAAGGACGTCATAATCAGCGGCGGTGAGAACATCTCCTCGGTCGAGATCGAGGGCTGCCTGCTGCGCCATCCGGCAGTGCAGGAGGTGGCGGTGGTCGGCATGGCGCACGAGCGCTGGGGCGAGAGCCCGCACGCCTTCGTGATCCTGCGGCCGGGCGCCGCGGCCACCGAGGCGGAGCTGAAGCAGCACGTCCGCGAGCACCTCGCGCATTTCAAGACGCCAGGCTGGATCAGCTTCGTCGACCAGTTGCCGAAGACGGCGACGGGCAAGGTGCAGAAATTCGTGCTGCGCGGCGGCCAGGGCGGGGCCGTGCGGCAGTAGCACGCCGCCGGAACGGCGCCGCCGACCGCGGCCGCGCTGCGGGCTCCGGCTCCCGCGCCGGGCGGATGTGGCGCTAGAGCCAGATCCGGGCGGCCAGATCCGGGCAGCCAGATCCGGGCAGATGGAATCGTCTGGCCTGATTTCTTGCTCTGGGAAACCTGGAATCCAGAGCAACGTATCTCCGGTCCGCCTGAGCCGGCCCGGCTGCAGCAGACCGGAGATTGCTCTAGCGCGCGTAGATCCGGCGCAGTTCGGTCTTGAGGATCTTGCCGGTGGCGCCGTGCGGGAGGCTTTCGACGACGACGACGCGGTCCGGCACCGACCAGCGCGGAACCTTGTCGTGATAGAAGGCGCGGATCGCTTCGGGCTCAGGCGTACGGCCCTGGCGCGGGACGACGATGAGCAGCGGACGCTCGCCCCATTTCGGATCCGGGATAGCGATGGCGGCGGCCTCGGCCACGTCCGGATGGGCTACAGCGATGTTCTCGATGGCGATCGAGCTGATCCATTCGCCGCCCGACTTGATCAGGTCCTTGGTACGATCGGTAAGGGTCACGAAGCCCTCCGGCGTGATGACGCCGACATCGCCGGTCGGGAACCAGTCGTCGTCGCCGATCGCGGTCTCCGGCATGCGGTAATAGCCGCTGGCGACCCAGTGTCCGCGGACGACGAAGTTGCCCTGGGTACGGCCGTCCCAGGGCGCCTCGCCCGTTTCGTTCTCGGCACGAACATCGACGCCGAAGACGACGCGACCCTGCCGCGCCTGTTCGTCGAGGCGCGCCTCGGAGTCGAGCGCGAGGGTCGAGGGCTTGGGCGAATTCCAGGTCACAATGGGGGAGGTTTCGGTCATGCCCCAGGCGTGGGAGACGGTGACACCGAGGCGGGCGTATTCAGCCATCAGCGAGCGGGGGAAGGCCGAGCCACCCGACATCACGCGCTGCAGCGTGGCGAGGCGCCCTCCGCGCTCGCGCAGCTTCGCAAGCACGCCGAGCCAGACCGTCGGCACGCCGGCGGCATTGGTGACCCGCTCGCCGTTGAGCAGAGCGATCAGGCTGTCGGGGTCGAGGTGGCGGCCGGGCAGGACCAGCGCGGCGCCGGCCATCGGGGCGGCGAAGGGCAGGCCCCAGGCATTGACGTGAAACATCGGCACGACGGGCAGCACGCGGTTGGTGGCACGCATCGCGGTGGCGTCGCCCATCGCCGTTACCATCGCGTGCAGCACCGTGGCGCGGTGGGAGAACAGGACGCCTTTCGGCCGGCCGGTCGTGCCGGAAGTGTAGCAGAGGCCGCAGGCGGCGTTCTCGTCGAAGTTGGGCCAGGCATAGTCCTCGTCCGCGGCGGCGAGCAGGGTTTCGTAGTCGTGCAGCCTGATGCCGGCGGGCAGCGGGATGTCGGGCAGCGATGCCGCGTCGCCCATGATGACGACGTGGCGCAGCGTGCTGGCGAGCTTCGGGGCCACCGCGGCGACGATGGCGGCGAAGCCGGGGTCGGCGAAAAGAATGCCGTCCTCGGCGTGGTCGGCGATGTAGGCGATGTCGTCTTGGGCCAGGCGCGGGTTGATGGTGTTGCAGACGGCGCCGATGCCCATGATGGCGTAATAGAGTTCGAGATGGCGGTCGCTGTTCATGGCGAGCGTGCCGACGCGCTCGCCCGGCACGACGCCGAGCGCGAGCAGCGCCCGGGCGAGGCGGCGCGCGCGCCGTTCGAGGGCGGCGTAGGTGGTGCGCTCGATCGTCGCGTCGTCGCGGCGCGAGACGACCTCGCCGGCGCCATGGTGGCGTGCGGCGTGGCGCAGAATGGACGACACCAGCAAAGGCTGGTGCTGCATCAGCCCCATCAGCATGTCCGCTCCCCCCGCATTCGTTCCGCTAACGTTAGCTGGAGGAGCAGCGGATTTCAAGAAATCCGCAGTTTGACGTAGCTGCCGGGGGCGTCCTCGATCGGCTTGAGCTTGCCGGCGCCGGGCTCGCGTGCGGGAACCATCCGTTTGTCGTGCGCGCTCACCCAGCGCTGCCAGTCCGGCCACCAGGAGCCGGCCATCTCGGTCGCTCCCGCGAGCCAGTCCTCGGCTGCCGGCGGCAGGTCGTCGTTGCTCCAGTGGTTGTATTTGCTGCCTTCGGGCGGATTGACGACGCCGGCGATATGGCCCGAGGCGGCGAGGACGAAGCGGTTCCTGCCCTTGAGCAGATGGGCGCCGCGATAAGTGGCGCGCCAGGGGGCGATGTGGTCTTCGCGGGTGGAGAGGAAATAGGCGGGGATCCTGACCTTGCCGAGATCGATCGGCGTGCCCTCGAGGACGATGCCGCCGGGCGCGGTCAGCCGGTTCTCCTGGTACATGTTGCGCAGATAGAACGAGTGCATCCGCGCGGGCATGCGTGTCGAATCGGCGTTCCAGTAGAGCAGGTCGAACGGGAACGGGTCCTTGCCGAGGAGGTAGTTGTTGACGACGAAGGACCAGATCAGGTCGTTGGCGCGCAGCATGTTGAAGGTGGTCGCCATCTCCGAGCCTTCGAGATAGCCGCGGCGGTTCATCCGCTCCTCGAGCATCTTGAGCTGCTCTTCGTCGATGAAGACGTTGAGCTCGCCGGATTCGCGGAAGTCGAGCAGCGAGACCAAGAAGGTGGCGGACTTGATACGCTCGTCGCTGTGCGCTGCCATCCAGGCCAGCGTCGAACCGAGCAGCGTGCCGCCGAGGCAATAGCCGATGGCGTTGATGGCGTTCTCGCCGGTCGCCTGCTCGATCGCGTCGATGGCCTGCAGGATGCCCTCGCGCATGTAGTCCTCGAAGTCCTTCTCGGCGAGTTTCGCGTCCGGGTTGACCCAGGAGACCATGAACACGGTATGGCCCTGCGCGACCGCCCAGCGCACCAGCGAGTTCTTGGGGCGCAGGTCGAGGATATAGAATTTGTTGATCCAGGGCGGGATGATCAGCAGCGGGCGCTTCAGCACCTTGTCGGTGACGGGGGCGTACTGGACGAGCTGCATGAGGTCGTTCTGGAACACGACCTTGCCTGGCGAGACGGCGATGTTCTCGCCGATGCTGAAGGCATCCATGTCCGTCATCTTGATGCGCAGCTTGCCGCGGCCGCTCTCCAGGTCGGCGAGCAGGTTGTTGAGGCCGCGCACCAGGTTCTCGCCGCCGGTCTCGGCGGTGCGGCGCAGCACCTCGGGGTTGGTGAGCAGGAAGTTCGACGGGCTCATCGCGTCGATGAACTGGCGGGCGTAGAAATCGACCTTCTGGGCGGTGCGTTCGTCGAGCCCGTCGACGTGGCTGACCACATCCTGCACGAAGCGGGCGGACAGCAGGTAGGACTGCTTGATGAAATCGAACACCTCGCTGTCGCGCCAGGCATCGTCCTTGAAGCGGCGGTCGGCGGGGTCGGCCTGGATCACCGGGGTGGTGTCCATGCCCATCATCCGCCGCGCGGTGGACTGCCAGAGCGACATGTAGTCCTGCCACAGGCCGAACTGGGCCTGGACCAGGTGCGCGGGGTTGGCCATCAGCTTCGC
The DNA here is from genome assembly GCA_021784255.1 of Pseudomonadota bacterium. GTDB lineage: Bacteria > Pseudomonadota > Alphaproteobacteria > Acetobacterales > Acetobacteraceae > JAJXXT01. The sequence continues at coordinate 6,516 of JAJXSZ010000155.1, forward strand.
GGTCATTGCCATGAAGGCGGCGCCGATGTTGAGCGGATCGGGCGAATTGGGCCCTTCCTCGGCCTGGCGCTTCAGCCACTCCGAGACGATGCGCTGCGAGCGCTCCGCGACATCGGCCATCGAGCGACTGATGTCTGCCGCGTCGGGGAGGCGGAACCCGGTCGGCTGGTCGGGCTTCGGCGTCTCGGCCATGTCCTTGGATGTCCTTTTCTTCGCGAACCCGGCGGGGCAGCATGCGCCTGCCACGGGCAGGGGTTTTGAATGCGCAGGATCGGGCGGGGTGTTAGCGAGCGGTTCCGTGACGTTCAAGGCCTGCCGCTGGCGAGGCTGCGGACGGTCGGGGCAGCCATGCTGGCGCTGACGGTCTCGGGCTGCGCCAACGGCGTCGGCGCCTACGACCCGGTGACGTGGTGGCACCACCTGGAAGGCGGGCAGATCGCCGCGGCACGGCCGCAGCCTCCGGGAATCGACGCCCCCTACCCCAACCTGGCCTCGATCCCGCCGAAGCCGCAGGCGCTGAGCGCCGCTGCACGGGCGGCGGCGGCCAGCACGCTGCTGCACGACCGCACCAACGGCACCTACGCCCTGGCGCAGCCGATGCCAACGCCCGCACCCCCGCCAGCACCCCCGCCCGCACCCGCCCCGGCGGCAATGGGGGCACGGATGGCGGCGGTGGGCGAAAGCAGGCCGGTGCCGTCCCCCCCCTCCCCTGCGGCGGCCTCCCCTGCGGCGGCTGCCGTGCCGGCTTCCGGCTCTCCGGCTGGCGCCTCTCCGGGTTCCGCCACGCCGACGACGCCGGCCGGCGACGCGGCGATGGCCTCGCTGGCCGTGCCCGCCGGACCGCCGCCGCCGCCCCACCTGCCTGGCGTGCCTTGGCTGACGCGCCCGGCGC
>JAJXSZ010000156.1 GCA_021784255.1 Pseudomonadota bacterium
GTCGCGGACCTTGGCATCGCGGCCCCGGGCGTCGCGGCCCCGGGCGTCGCGGCCTTCGGGGCGGTGGAGCCGATGTCGGCGCAACCGCACGCAGCAGCGGCGCCGGCCGCGGTGGTGGAGCCGCCGGCGGCGCAGCAGCGGCAGGCGGACCAGCCGCCGGCAAAGCATCGGGTGGGCGAGCGTCGGGCGGGGGAGCATCGGGCGGCGGAGCATCGGGCCTCGGGCCACCGGGCGGCGGAGCGGGACGCCGGGCCGCAGCCGCGCCACGAGCGCCAGGCGCCGCAGCGAACCGACGGCCGACGCCACGACCCCGAGCGGGGCGCCGAGCGGGGCGCCGTGCTGGGCTTCGGCGACGACATGCCGGCCTTCATGCGGCTTGCCAGGCGCGCCGCCCCCGTCGCAACCTCCGTCGCCGCGGAACCGGAGGAAGTCGCGTGAACCACGCCGCCCAGGTCGAGGCCGGCCGGAAGGGCAAGTTCGCGGCGTTCCAGTGGGACGACGCGCTGCGGCTGGACGAGCAGTTGAGCGAGGACGAGCGCGCAATCCGCGACGCCGCGCACGACTATTGCCAGGAGAAGCTGTTTCCCCGCGTGCTGGAGGCGAACCGGCATGAACGTTTCGACCGCGAGATCATGTCGGAAATGGGCGCGATGGGCTTCCTCGGCGCGACCCTGGAAGGCCATGGCTGCGCGGGGGTGAACTACGTCTCCTACGGGCTGATCGCGCGCGAGGTGGAGCGCGTCGATTCCGGCTACCGCAGCGCGTTTTCGGTGCAGTCCTCGCTGGTGATGTACCCGATCCATGCGTTCGGGTCCGCAGCACAGCAGGACCAGTACCTGCCCCGGCTCGCGAGCGGGGAGTGGATCGGCTGTTTCGGGCTGACCGAGCCGGATGCGGGCTCGGACCCCGGCTCGATGCGCGCGCGCGCGCGCAAGGTCGCGGGCGGGTATGTGCTGAACGGCTCGAAGACCTGGATCAGCAATTCCCCGATCGCCGATGTGTTCCTGATCTGGGCGAAGGACGACGAGGGAGTGATCCGCGGCTTCATCCTCGAGCGCGGGATGAAGGGGCTCACGGCGCCGAAGATCGAGGGCAAGTTCAGCCTGCGCGCCTCGGTCACCGGCATGGTCATGATGCAGGACGTCGAAGTGCCGGCGGAGGCGATGCTGCCCGCCGTCGCGGGGCTGCGCGGACCGTTCTCCTGCCTCAACAACGCGCGCTACGGCATCGCCTGGGGCGCGCTGGGGGCGGCGGAGTTCTGCTGGCACGCGGCGCGGGACTACACGCTGCAGCGGCAGATGTTCGGCCGGCCGCTGGCGGCGACGCAACTGATCCAGAAGAAGCTCGCGGACATGCAGACCGAGATCAGCATCGGCCTGCAGGCGATCCTGCGCGTGGGCCGGCTGCTCGACGAGGGCCGCGCGGCACCGGAGATGATCAGCCTGTGCAAGCGCAACTCCTGCGGCAAGGCGCTGGCGATCGCCCGCGAGGCACGCGACATGCACGGCGGCAACGGCATCGCCGACGAGTACCACGTGATCCGCCACGTGATGAACCTCGAGGCGGTGAACACGTATGAGGGCACGCACGACGTGCACGCGCTGATCCTTGGCCGCGCGCAGACCGGAATCTCCGCCTTCGGCGCCTGAGAGCGCGGATTTCGTCGTCGAGGGCGTCGCCTCGGGCGGCGACGGGGTGGTGCGCGCCGCGCAAGGGCCGGTGTTCGTCCCGTTCGTGCTGCCGGGGGAGCGGGTGCGGCTCGGCGCGCCGGTGCGGCGGGGCCAGGCGCTGGGCGCACCGGCCGAACTGCTCGAAGCCTCCGCCGAGCGGGTCGTTCCGGTCTGTCAGCATTTTTTCCAATGCGGCGGCTGCCGGTTGCAGCACTGGGCCGATGCGCCCTATGGCGCCTGGAAGCGCGGGCGCGTCGTTTCGGCCCTGGCACGAGCGGGGTTCGGCGAGGCACCGGTGGCGGAGCTGGTGGCAGCGGGCGCGGGGACGCGGCGGCGGCTCGACCTCGCGGCACGGCGCGAGGGCGGGCGGGTGCTGCTGGGGCTGCATGCGGCGCGGCAGGACCGCGTGGTCGATCTGGTGGCATGCCCAATCGCGGCACCGGCGCTGGTGGCGCTGTTCGCGCCGTTGCGCGCGATGCTGCAGGGGCTGGATGGCTTCCGGCGCGAGGCCGAGCTGCACCTCAACCTGCTGGACACCGGCCCCGACCTGCTGATCCGCGCGCCGGGCGAACTCAAGGCGGCGGACCGGACGCGGCTGGCCGCCTTCGCGCAGGCCCAGGGACTGGCGAGGATCGCCTGGCAGGCGGGGCGGCAGGCGGCGGAGATCGCGGTGCAGATGTCACGGCCCAGCATCGTCTTTGGCGGCGTTGGCGTGACGCCGCCGCCGGGCGCGTTCCTGCAGGCGAGCCGGGAGGCCGAGGCGGCGATCGTCGCGGCCGTGCTCGCCGCACTGCCGGCGAAGGGCGCGGTGCTCGACCTTTATGCCGGTGTAGGAACGATCTCGTTGCCGATCGCCAACCACCATGCCGTGGTCGCGGTGGAGGGCGATGCGGCGGCGTGCGCGGCGCTGGACGCGGCCGCGCGCGGCGCGGGCGGACGGGTGCGGGTGCTGCGGCGGGACCTGGCACGCCAGCCGATGATGGGGCCGCAGCTGCGGGGCTTTGCCGCCGTGGTGCTCGATCCGCCCTATGGCGGGGCGCGCGAGCAGGTCGCGGCGCTGGCCGAGGCGGGGATCGCCAGCGTGGTGATGGTGAGCTGCAACCCCGAGGCGCTGGCGCGCGACGCGGCGACGCTGCTTGCGGCGGGGTATGGGTGCGCCGGCGCGGTGCCGATCGACGCGTTTCTGTGGTCGGCGGACGTGGAGGCGGTCGCGGTGTTCAGACGAAGGGCGCGCTGATGCCTTCGGCGGCAAAGGCGGCGGCGACGGCGGGGCGGGCCAGCAGCCGCCGCGCGTAGGGGCCGAGATGGACGTGCTCGCGCAAGGGACGGGCGAAGCCGCGGCCCCAGCGGATCAGCATCAGCAGCAGCGGGTCGGCAACGGTGTAGGTCTCGCCGAGAAGAAACGGTCCCTGCCCGAGCGCGGTGTCGATATAGGCGAACATGTCCGCGAGGGTCGCTTCCGCCTTGGCCCGGATGCCGGGCAGGGCGGCGGGATCGTCGCTGCGCGTGTCGGGGTAGAAATAGCCGCGCATCTCCGCCTGCGGTGTGTTGCTGAGGTGGAACAACCATGTCAGCAGCCGGGCGCGCATGGGCGAGCCCGGTGGCGGGACGAGCCGCGCCTCGGGGAAGCGCTCGCCGAGATGCAGCAGGATGGCGGCGGTTTCCCAGAGGACCAGGTCGCCGTCCTCCAGCGTCGGGATGCGGCCGGTCGGGTTGAGGCGGCGGTAGGCCGTGGAGTGCTGCGCCTGCACCGCGCGATCGACGAGTACCAGCTCGAACGGGGCGCCGATCTCGCGCAGCACGATATGCGGCGCGAGCGAGGCGTTGGATGGGTAGTAATGCAGGCGCAGCACTGCCGCCGCGTCAGACATGGAAGCTTTCACCGCAGCCGCAACGACCTTTTTCGTTGGGGTTGGTGAACGTGAAGCCCTGCGAGAAGGCGGTGGTTTCGTAGTCCATCACCGTGCCGATGAGGAACAGCGTCGCCTTGCGGTCGATGAGGACGGTGACGCCCTTATCGGCGACGGTCTCGTCGCCGGGGCCGGCGCCATCCACCCAGTCCAGCTCGTAGGAGAGGCCAGAGCAGCCGCGGGCGCGCACGCCGATGCGCAGCAGCCTGCCCGCCTCGCCGCTGGCATAGAGGGATGCGAGGCGCGCGGCGGCGGCGTCGGAGAGCGCCATCAGCGGCGGCGACGGACGGCGGGGACGGACGGCGGTTTCGCTCATCGTGGAACCCATTGCCTTATCAGAACATGTTGAGGGCCAGGCGGGCGTCGTCGGACATGCGGCTCGGCTCCCAGGGCGGATCCCAGACCACATCGACCTCGCAGCCGGTGACACCATCGACGGCGAGCACCGCCTCCTGCACCTGCTGGGGCAGTTCCTGCGCGCTCGGGCAGCCGGGGGCGGTCAGCGTCATTTCCACCTTCACCGCCCCGTCCTCGCCGATCTCGATCGCGTAGATCAGGCCAAGTTCGTAGATGTTGACCGGGATTTCCGGGTCATAGACCGTCGCGATGGCGCCGATCACGGCGTCGTCGGAGACGCGCGGGCGGGTCTCGCCCTGCGGCGTCCAGGTGCCGTGCGGCGACGGTGTTTCATTCACTGCTCGTCTCCACTCTGCCGTCGAGCGCCGCGGTGAGCGCGCGCCAGGCCAGCGTCGCGCAGCGCACCCGCGAGGGGAAGGCGTGCACGCCGGCGAGCGGGCGCAGCCGGTCGAGGTCCGCCCCCTGCCCTGCCCCGGTGCGCACGAGCGCTGCCACGCGCTCGGCGAGCGCGCCGGCCGCCTCGGCATCGAGGTCGATCGCGGCCTCGGCCATCAGGTCGGCGGCGGCGATCGAAATGGCGCAGCCGCGCGCTTCGAAGCCGATCTCGGCGATCCGCCCGGCCTCGCGGCGGACCCAGACATCGACGCGGTCGCCGCACATCGGGTTGTCGCCGCGGGCATGGGCGTCGAAGCAGGCAAGCCGGCTGGCGTGACGCGGCCGGCGGCTGCGCTCGAGGATGGTGCGCTCATAGAGGTCCGCGAGATCGTCCGACAACGTTTCGTTCACGAGAAGAACTCCCGCACCCGGCGGATACCGGCGGCGAGCGCATCGATCTCGTCGCGGGTCGTGTAGAGGGCGAAGCTGGCGCGCGCGGTGCTGTCCACGCCGAGGCGGCGCATCAGCGGTTCGGCGCAATGATGGCCGGCGCGCACGGCGATCCCCTGGCGATCGAGCAGGGTCGCGATGTCGTGGGCATGGGCGCAGTCCATGGTGAAGGAGACGACACCGCCACGGTCCTGGGCGCGGCCGAGGACGTTCACGCCCTCGATCCCGGCGAGCGTCGCGAGCGCGTGCTCCGTCAGCGCCGCCTCGTGCGCGGCGATGGCACCGTAGCCGACGGCGCGGACATAGGCGATCGCGGCCTTGAGGCCGATCGCCTCGATGATCGGCGGTGTGCCGGCCTCGAATTTATGCGGAATCTCGGCCCAGGTGCTGCGCTCGTACGTCACCGAGGCGATCATGTCGCCGCCGCCGAGGAAGGGCGGCATCGCCTCGAGCAGCTCGCGGCGGGCCCAGAGCACGCCGATGCCGGTCGGGCCGTAGAGCTTGTGGCCGGTGAAGGCGTAGAAATCCGCGTCCAGCGCCTGCACATCGACGGCGCGGTGAACGATCGCCTGGGAGCCGTCGAACAGCACCTTCGCGCCGTAGCGGTGCGCGAGCGCGGCGACGCGCGCGGCGGGGACATAGGTGCCGAGCACGTTGGACATGTGCGTGATCGAAACGAGGCCGACACGCCCGTCGGCGAGCAGGGATTCGAGGGACGCGAGGTCGAGCTCGCCGGCATCGGTGATCGGCGCCACGCGCAGCTCGATGCCGCGCTCGTCGCGCAGCAACTGCCAGGGGACGATGTTGGAGTGGTGCTCCATGGCGGAGATCACCACCGCCTGGCCGGGCCTGAGGACGCCGCGGCCGTAGCTGTGCGCGACGAGGTTGATCGCCTCGGTAGAGTTGCGGGTGAAGACGATCTCGTGGCGGTCCGGCGCGTTGAGCAGGCCGGCGGCGGCATCGCGGGTGGACTCGTAGGCCTCGGTGGCGCGCTCGCTCATCCAGTGCAGACCGCGATGCACGTTGGCGTAGCTGCGTTCCATCGCGCCGACCATGGCCTCGATCACCGCGCGCGGCTTCTGCGCGGAGGCGGCGCTGTCGAGGAACACCAGCGGCCGGCCGTGGACCGTTTCGGCGAGGATGGGGAAATCGGCGCGCAGGCGCGCGAGATCCTGTGGTGTCACGACGTTCATTGCGCGCCCTCCCACCACGGATCGATCAGCGATTCCATCCAGGCGCGGGCGGCCGCGTGGGCGATCGGGTCGAGGGCTGCGGCGAGGAAGGCCCGGACCAGGATCGCGCGGGCGACGGCCTGCGGCACGCCGCGGCTCTGCAGGTAGAACAGCTGGTCCGCATCGAGCTCACCGACGGTGGCGCCATGGCTGCACTTCACGTCGTCGGCGTAGATTTCGAGCTGCGGCTTGGCGCTGATCTCGGCGCGCGGGGAGAGCAGCAGGGTCTGGTTCATCTGGTAGCCGTCGGTCTTCTGGCCCGCGCGCGCGACCTCGATCTTGCCCTGGAAGACGCCGTGCGCGCGGCCGGCGAGCACGGTCTTCACGGTCTGGCGCGACACCGTCGCCGCGGCGTCGTGGCGGACCACGGTGGTGAAGTCACCGTGCTGGGCACGGGCGAGGAGCTGGGCGGCGTTGAGATGCGCCGTCGCGCGCGGGCCGGCGAGGCGGGCGTGGATTTCGGTCCGCCCGATCGCGGCCCCGCGCGCGAGGAGGAAGCTGTCATAGGTCGCCGTCTCGGCCGCCTCGGCATAGATGGTGGCGAGGTGGTAGGATGTTTCCGATTCGTCCTGGATGCGCAGATGGGTGAGGGCGGCGCCGGCAGCGAGCGAGATTTCCAGCACCGGGTTGTGGAAATAGGCGCCCTGACCGCCCGCGTATTCGACGAGGGTCAGCTTCGCGCCGGCGCCGAGGCTGATCGCGTGGCGCGGATGCGAGGTCGCGCCGGTGGCGAGATGGGCGAGGACGAGGGTGCCGGCATCGGTGCCGGCCGCGACCTCGACCCTTGCCCCGTCGCGCGCCAGCATCGTGTTCAGGGCAACAAGCTTCTCCTCGGCGGGCCGGGCGAGGCCGAGCATCGCGACGCCGGTGCCGACCCGCATCCGGTCGGTGGCGACGGAGAGCGCGGGGGCGAAGCGGCCGTCGGCGAAGACCAGGCGGGGCGCGGGAAAGCCGGCGAGGGAGGGCGGCAGGACCGGGGTCGCGGGCGGGTCGAGCGTGGCCTCGTAGAGCGGGCGCAGCGGCGTGGCGCGCCAGGCTTCCTCGCGCATCCCCGGCAGGCCGTGCTCGCGCAGCAGCCCGGCCGCGGCGCGCGCCTCGGGCGAGGCATTCGCCGCAGGAGCGAAACGATCGAGGAAGGACGCCGCGTTCATGCGGCCGCCGCCTTGCCGACGATCTCGCCGTAGCCGCTCGCCTCCAGCTCGTGCGCCAGTTCCGGGCCGCCGGAGCGGACGATGCGGCCATGCGCAAGGACGTGCACGCGGTCCGGCACGATGTGGTCGAGCAGGCGCTGGTAGTGGGTGATGACGAGGGCGGAGAAATCCGGGCCGCGCAGTGCGTTCACCCCCTGGGCGACGATGCGCAGTGCGTCGATGTCGAG
>JAJXSZ010000157.1 GCA_021784255.1 Pseudomonadota bacterium
ACGCCGACGCGGCGATGCACGCGGCCGCTGCGGCGCTGGTGAACGGACGGGACGGCGTTGCCGCGGCCGCCGAACGCAAGGCGATCGCCGCCTTGCAGAAGGGCGGCCAGGCGATGAGCCAGCAACTCGCCCGCCAGTTCGGCCGCGGCCGGCAAGGCGGGGAGGGGCAGCAGCCGGGCGGCTGGCGCCGTGGCGAGCAGCTCGGCCGCGGCAATGGTGGCCAGGGTTTCGGCGATCCCTGGGGGTTTGGCCGCGGTCGCCACCCGATGGCGGACAGCTCGCGCGACCCGTTCGGGCGGAGCACGCAGGACGGCACCTCCGGCGCCGCCGACAACGGCTACGTGCACATCCCCAACAAGATGGAACACATGCGCGCCCACGATATCGAGCAGGAGCTGCGTCGCCGCGACGCCAGTCCCGCGCTCTCGCCGGCGGAGCGCGACTACATCCAGCGCCTGCTGAACACGTTGTAGCGCCGCCGCCCGCGCTCGCCGCGTATCGAGGCGGGGGGTCGCCTGCGTTTGCGCCGGGACGCGGCCGCAACCCGCTCGGGTGCTACAGCCCGGCGTGTCCGGCGAGCACATCGGCCAGGCCGTGGATCATGATCTGCACGCCGATGCACATCAGCAGGAAGGCGGCGAGGCGCGAGAGGGTCTGCCGCGCGGTCGGGCCGAGCCAGGCGGCAAGACGCGGTGCCGAGCCGAAGCTGAGCCAGATCGTGACCGCGACCGCGGCACAGGCCAGCGCGAGGCCCGCGAGGAAGCCCAGCAAGCCGAGCCCTGCCGCCGGGCGTTCGGCGCCCAGCGCCACGGCGACGGCCATGGTTCCCGGGCCGGTGGTCAGTGGCATGGTGAGCGGATAGAAGGCGACGGAATCCTGCCCGCCGGCGGCCGCCTGGCTCGACTTGCGCCGCTCGTAGGCCTCGGGTGCGGCGAGCAGCTCCCAGGCACGGACCGCGACCACCGCGCCGCCCGCGAGGCGCAGCGCCGCGAGCGAGATGCCAAAGAAGGTCAGCACATAAGACCCGGCAAAGGCCGCGACGAGCATCACCAGCGCGCCGTAGAAGGCGACCAGCCGCGCCAGCTTCTGCTGCGACGCGGCACCGAATTCGGCGGTCGTCTCATGGAAGATCAGCGCCATCCCGAGCGGGTTGACCACCGAGAACAGGGCCGGAAAGGCGAGCAGGAAGGCGCGCACGGCGATCATTGCGCCGTGCTCGCCCGCGCCGGCGCGTATTTCGCCAAGGCCGCGCGGAAGCTGGCGCCGAACGGCAGGATGGCGTCGTTGAGATCGTCGCAGGGGTTGGGCGCGGCGGCAGCGTCGCGCACGATGCGGCCGATACCCATCCAGGAGCCCGGCATCGCCTGCGCGCCGGTCACGATAGGCTCGGTCCTTCGCCGCGGTCCCGCGACCGTTCCGCCGCGTCAGCCGATGCCGCGCGAGGATCGGCCGGCGTGCGGCGTGCCGGAACGCGGTGCGCGCTGACGCCGAGGGGCGCACGCGGATGAACATCGCGCCGCCGGGCGGTCATCGGCGCGCTGTCGGCCGCAATCGGGTTGATGATCGCCAAGGCGGCGCGCTCCTTCACCATCCACGGCCGCTGCGCGACAAGGGCCGTCGGGCCCTTGCCGGCGCAGCGTCGGGATCGTCAGTCCTTCGGCCCGAGAAAATCCCGCTTGCCGATCTCCACCCCGTTATGGCGCAGGATGTTGTACGTCGTGGCGCAGTGGAATCCGACGTTCGGGATCACGTACCAGGTGAGGTACTTGATGCCCGACATCGTGATGTCGCCGGCGCGCTGCGGCAGCGTGATCTCGCGCCGGTCCGCCCCCTCGAAGGCCGCCGGCGAGGCGCCGTCAATGTAGTCGATCGTGCGCTGGATCCGGGCCTTGAGCTCGGCGAAGGAGGTTTCGCCATCCGGCTCCTTCGGCGGCTCGAGCCCGGCGAGGCGCGCGATACAGCCGCGCGCCATGTCGGTGGCGATCTGCACCTGGCGGGTCAGTGCGAACATGTCCGGCGCCAGCCGCGCGTTGAGCAGCACGGCCGGGTCGACCTTCTTTGCCTCGGCGAACGCAGCCCCCTTGTCGAGCACCGCGGCGAGCGCCGAAAGCTGTCCGCGGAACAGTGGCGCCGCGATATCGTAAAGTGAAACGGTCATCAGAGAGTCCCTCCTTTGCGTCCTGCCGATGCGCCCAGCCGCAGCCGCAGCGCATTAAGCTTGATGAAGCCCTGGGCGTCGAACTGGTCATAGGCGCCCTGATCGTCCTCGAAGGTCACCACCTTCATCGAGTAGAGTGAGTTCGGGCTTTCGCGCCCGATCACCGTGACGTTGCCCTTGTAGAGCTTGAGCCGCACGCGCCCGCCCACCGATTTCTGGCTCTCGTCGATCAGAGCCTGAAGCATGCGCCGCTCCGGGCTGAACCAGAAGCCGTTGTAGATCAGCTCCGCGTAGCGCGGCATGATGCTGTCCTTGAGGTGCGCTGCCTCGCGGTCGAGCGTGATGCTCTCGATGCCGCGGTGCGCGGCGAGCAGGATCGTACCTCCCGGCGTTTCATAGACGCCGCGCGACTTCATGCCAACGAAACGGTTTTCCACCAGGTCGAGCCGGCCGATCCCGTTGGCCTTGCCCAGCGCGTTGAGCCTGGTCAGCAGTGTTGCCGGCGACAGCTTCTCGCCGTCGATCGCGACCGCGTCGCCGCGCTCGAAGTCGATGCTGATCACGGTCGGCTGGTCCGGCGCCGCCTCGGGGCTGATGGTGCGCTGATAGACGATCTCGTCCGCCTCGATCGCCGGATCCTCGAGGATCTTTCCCTCCGAGGAGGAGTGCAGCAGGTTGGCATCGACCGAGAACGGCGCCTCGCCGCGCTTGTCCTTGGCGATCGGGATCTGGTTCGCCTCGGCGAAAGCGAGCAGCCGGGTGCGGCTGGTGAGGTCCCATTCGCGCCAGGGCGCGATGATCTTGATGTCGGGTTTGAGCGAGTAATAGCTGAGCTCGAAACGGACCTGGTCGTTGCCCTTGCCGGTCGCGCCGTGCGCCACCGCATCCGCTCCCACCGCCTCGGCGATCTCGATCTGGCGCTGCGCGATCAGCGGCCGGGCGATGGAGGTGCCGAGCAGGTACTGACCCTCGTAGAGCGCGTTGGCGCGGAACATCGGGAAGACGAAGTCGCGCACGAAGGTCTCGCGCAGGTCGTCCACGAAGATCTCGCGCACGCCGAACATCTCGGCTTTCCGGCGCGCCGGCTCCAGCTCCTCGCCCTGGCCGAGGTCGGCCGTGAAGGTCACCACCTCGCAGCGGTAGGTGGTCTGCAGCCAGCGCAGGATGACACTGGTATCCAGCCCGCCCGAATAGGCGAGCACGACTTTCTTCACGTCCTTGACGCGCATGGAACGGCTCCGCGAATTTGATCGCGGGGGTAGCGCCACGCAAGGAGACTGGCAACCCGGCGCGGCTGCTCGGCCGCTCCGGGTCTGCCGCGGGTCAGGTGCCCGCTTTGGTCAGCAGCGTCTCGACTTCTTCCATCGCCTCGCCGATGCGCCGGTTCAGCAGGTTCAGCGCGTCGGCATTGGCGCGGCGGACCAGGTCCATCATCTCCTGGCTGTTGCGGACGGTGCGCTCATAGGCCTCCTTCATCAGCTTGGCCTGCCGCGCCGCCCGCGCGCTCGGCGCCTCGGCCTTGGAGAGTTCCTGCAGGCCCTCGGTGAACGCTCCCATCGCCTGTTGCGCCAGCTCCGCCTGGCGCTTGAGCATCGCCTGCGCGCCTTCCATCGCCAGCCGGTTGGCTTCCGCCAGCACCTCGAGATTGCGCCGGTGCGTCGCCATCAGCGCCTCCATATCCGGCGCCTTGGGCATTTTCATCTCGCTGAATGCCGCGGTGAAGGCTTCATGCGGGGTTTTCGGGCTCCTGGCCATGCGATCCCTCCTCCGTAAATTTGGCTGCAGCTGATGCTTCCGGCGCGACGCCGGCCGGCGGCGTGGGCGTCGTTTCCAGGGGCGACTCGGCGCCGTGCTCGAAGCGCCGCCCGGTCCAGCGCCCGCACATCGTCGCGGCCTGTTCGGCGCGGCCCAGCGCGGTGTCGAGCGCGGCCATCGTCGCGGCGAGATCCTCGCTGCCGTCGCGCGCCCAGGCCCGCACCGCCCACAACCAGACGCCGGCCAGCGCCTTGGCGCGCAAATGGCCGACCGGGCCGGTCGCATCGGCGCCTGCGGCTTCCAGCATCCAGCCCATGCTCCGCTCCGTGGCGCGCGCGAGCAGCAGGGCGAGCCCCGGCCGGGTGGGCAGGTAGCGCAGCAGCGCCTCGACCCCGGCGCGATGCTCCTGCAGCACATCGAACCGGCGCATCAGCAGCTCGAACAGCCGGTCGCGCACGCTGCCCGTTCCGGCGCCGTCGGCCGGCGCCGTCACCAGCGCCACGCGGTCCACCATGCGGGCGAATTTCAGCAGCACGGCGAGCATGCCTGGGAAGCGCAGCCGTGCCCGCGCGAGGTCGAGCCCGGCTTCGCGTGCCGCGCCAGCCACCGCGACGCGCGACCACCCGCGCTCGCCGGCAAGGCGGAAGGCAGCACCTATTAGCGCGGTGTCGAAAGCGTCGTCTTCCATCGCTCCAAGATGGGACGATGCCGCGCCCATGTCATCCGGATTTGTGCGAATTCACCCGGCGAGTTCGCGCGAGCGCCGGGTCGCGGCGGCGATGGCGCGCGCGACGGCGCCCGGCCATTCCGCCATCAGCACGCCGAGCGCCGCCGCCGTGGTGCCGCCGGGCGAGGTGACGGCGATGCGCAGCGCCGCGGCGTCCTCCTCGCTTGCCGCCAGCAGCGCGCCGGCGCCCGCGACCGTGCGTCGCGCCAGCAGTCGCGCAAGATCCGGCGGAATTCCCTGTTCGACCGCCGCCTTTTCCATCTCCTCGGCCAGCAGGAAGACATAGGCGGGGCCGCTGCCGGAGACCGCGGTGACCGGGTCGAGCAGCGCCTCGTCCTCGACCCAGGCGACGGTGCCGATCGCCTCGAGCAGCGTCGTGCACAACGCCCGGGCCTCGGGGCTGACGCCGGGCCCGGCGCAGGCGACGGTCATGCCCTGGCGGATCGCGGCGGGCGTGTTGGGCATCGCCCGCACCACCGGCACATCGCCGAGCAGCGCGCGGATCCCGGCGATGGTGCGCCCGGCCATGATCGACACGGTGACGGCGCCTCGGGCGTAGGGGGCAAGCGGTGGCAGCGCCGCGGCCGCCATTTGCGGCTTGACCGCCAGGATTACGGCGCGCGGCGCGAACCCTGGCGGGATCTCGGCCACGCTGGCGGCGACGGTGAATTCCGGCCCCGGTGCCGTCGGCCGAGCGGGATCGAGGGCCACGCTCGCCGCGAGCCCCTGCTCCCGCCACCCCGCGGTCATGGCGGAACCCATCCGGCCGAATCCGGCCAGCAACACGGAAGGAATCATCGGTTCAGTGCCCGTTGGAGAACGGGTCCCTTCTCTCAGGCTTCGCCCGCACAGTCGAGCATCGCCGCGGCGAGGGCCTCGGCCGGCGCCTTGCCGCCCCAGAGGACGAACTGGAAGGCGGGGAAGAAGCGCTCGCACTCGGTGATGGCGATATCGACCATGTCCTCGAGGCTCTCCGCCGAGGCGCCGGGCGCGCCGCGCAGCAGCACGGAGTGGCGGAACACCGGCATGCCGTCCTGCACGTCCATGCCGAAATGCCCGATCCACAGCCGCTCATTGGCCAGCGCCAGCAGCTCGTAGAGCGAGGCGCGCTGCTTCTCCGGCACCTTGAGGTCGAAGGTGCAGGTGAAATGCATCGCGCTGATCTCGTCCGACCAGGAGAAATACAGCCCGTAATCGCACCATTTGCCGGGCGCCTCGGCGGCCATCTCAGCGTCGTTGCGGCGGTCGAAAACCCAGTCATTGGCGGCGACGATCTGCTCGACCATGTCGAGCGGGTTGGCGGCGGCGTCGGGCTGGAGATGGGCGGACATCGCTCAGGCTCCCCGGCTGGAGGGATGGAATCGGCCATGTTGCGTGGCGGCTACGAGATGTTGGGGCAAGCCGCGGCAGCCACCACGACCGATAGCCTAAAGAACGATTTTGCCGCGCCGCAAGAGGGTCGCCGAACCGTCATGCATCGGCCGGCGGCGTTCCCTCGGCGATGGCCGGCGGGGCGGGGCGCTCCATCGCCGCGACGGCGGCTTCCAGTGCCGCCACGCGGTCCTCGAGCACCTCCACTTCCTCGCGCCGTACCAGGTCGAGTCGGCGCAGCGCCTCGTCTACCGCGCCGCGAACCACCGCCTGTATTTCCTCGCGCATCCCCGCGACCATGGACAGCGCGCCGCCGGCCATGCCGGCGAGGTCGTCGAGGAAAGCGGGGCGGGCGCGCATGGGAGCCTCCGGTCAGGACTGCGACAATCTGCGTGTAAGCCGCGCCCGGGTGGCCGGCAACCGTGCGCCCCGGCACCGCGGCATCGCCCCTCGACAGAAGCGGCGGCGCGGCGCTACAGCAGCCGGCGATCGGCCGCAGCCGTCGGGGCTCGCCCCGATTGGCGATAAGTGGCTCTAGATTCTAGGCTTTCTGGGGCAGGAAAGCCGAGTGGATGTTCCATCCGATCGGCATTTGCGCTAGGGGGCGCGCATGATCCTGGTCACCGGCGGCGCGGGCTTCATCGGCTCCAACCTCGTGGCGGCCCTGGTTGCGGGCGGGATCGAGGTCGCGGTGTGCGACCGGCTGCGCGATGCGCCCGCGGACGGGCCACAGAAATGGCGCAACCTCGCCGGCCACGCGCCGTCGCTGCTGGTCGCGCCCGAGGAGCTGGACCGTTTCCTCGCCGGGCATCCGCCGCTGGATGCGGTGGTGCACCTCGGCGCCATTTCGGCCACCACCGCGACCGACGGCGATCTCGTCTGGTCCACCAACGTCGCCCTGTCGCAGCGCCTCTGGACCTGGTGCGCCTCGCGCGAGGTGCCGCTGATCTACGCTTCCTCCGCCGCGACCTATGGTGATGGCTCGGCAGGGTTCGGCGACGGGCTGGAGGGCCTGGCCCGCCTGCGCCCGCTCAATCTCTATGGCTGGAGCAAGCATGCCTTCGATACCTGGGTGGCGCGCCAGCTCGCCGCCGGCGCCCACCGCCCGCCGCAATGGGCGGGCCTCAAGTTTTTCAACGTCTATGGTCCCAACGAGTACCACAAAGGTTCGATGATCTCGGTGGTCGCGGTGAAATATCGCGAAGTCGCCGCCGGGCGCGTGCCGACGCTGTTCCGCAGCGACCGCGCCGATGTCACCGACGGCGAGCAGCGGCGCGACTTCATCTGGGTCGGC
>JAJXSZ010000158.1 GCA_021784255.1 Pseudomonadota bacterium
GGGAAAGCCCGCGATCAGTGCGTCGAGCGCATCCAGCCCGTCGCGCAGCGTGCCCTGCACGTCCGACATGATGTGCATGACATGCGAGAAACGCTCGATCGCGAAACTTTCGGTCACCTTCACGCTGCCGATCTCGGCGACGCGCCCGACATCGTTGCGCCCGAGATCGAGCAGCATCAGATGCTCGGCCCGCTCCTTGGGGTCGGCGAGCAACTCCTTGGCGAGCGCCTCGTCCTCCTCGTGCGTCGCGCCGCGCCGGCGGGTGCCGGCGAGCGGACGGATGGTCACGGTGCCGTTGCGCAGCCGTACCAGGATCTCCGGGCTCGACCCGGCGACGCTGAAGCCGCCGAAATCGAGGAAGAACAGGAAGGGCGCCGGGTTGATCCGCCGCAGCGAGCGATACAGCGCGAAGGGCGGCAGCGCGAAGGGCACGGAGAAGCGCTGGCTGGGCACGATCTGGAAGGCATCGCCGGCGGCGATGTATTCCTTGGCGCGCAGCACCGCGGCCTTGAACGCCTCGCGGGTGAAGTTGGATCGCGGCTCGGCCAGCGCCGGCAGCGCGACCGGCGGGGCGGCGAGCGGCAGCGGGCGCGCCAGCGCCGCCTCGGCCTCCGCGAGCCGGGCCTGCGCCGCCTCCCATGCCGCCGCGGCGCTGCGCCCGGGATGCGGATAGATCGGCGCGGCCAGCGTCAGCAGGTCGGAGACGTTGTCGAAGATGGCGTAGAGCGAGGGCCGCGCGAGCTGCGCCTCCGGCAGGCCGAGCGCGTCCTCGTTGCGATGGCCGATCGGCTCCATCTGGCGGACCATGTCATAGCCGAGATAGCCGACCAGGCCGCCGCACATCGGCGGCACGCCGGCGGGCACGTCGAGGCGGCTCTCGTTGATCAGCGCGCGCAGGCTCGCGAGCGGTGCCGCCGGGTCGGCCACGAAGGCGAAGGGGGCGGCCTGGGCGTCGCGGTTGATCTCGGCGACGCCGCCGCGGCAACGCCAGATCAGGTCCGGCTCCAGACCGATGATGGAGTAGCGCCCGCGCGCGGCGCCGCCCTCGACGCTTTCGAGCAGGATCGTGTTCGGCTTGCCGTGCGCGAGCTTGAGGAAGGCGCCGACCGGCGTGTCGAGGTCGGCCACCAGGCGGCGCGTCAGCACGTTGCCCCGCCCCGCCTCATAGCCCTCGCGGAAGGCGGCGAAGCCGGGGGCCGGGTTCGCGTTCATGGGCCCACCGCCGCGACGGTGGCGAGCTGCGCCTGGTTGACCACCGGCTTGCCTCGCTGGCGCAGCGCCTGGGTGACGAGGGTTTCGAGGTCGGTGTCGATGGTGCCGGCGATCTGCTGGCGCAGGGTCGCGAGCTCGGCGGGGTGTTTCGCCGGATCGGGGTCGTGCAGCGCGACGAGCTGGGCGACCACGAATCCGTCCGGCGTCGCCGCCATCGTCGCCTTGCCCTCCCTGGTCGCGAACAGCGGGTTCAGCAGCGTCGGCGGAAAGCCGGGGGCCGGGGCGACGCGGGTCACCGCGGGCAGCCTGGTCACGGTGAGTCCGGCCTTGGCCGCGGCCTCGGACATCGTCACGCCGCCGTTCACCGCCGTCATCAGCCCGGCGGCGACCGTCTCGGCGGCGTGGCGCAGTTCGTTCTGCGTCCAGTCGGCGGCGACCTGCTGCGCCACCGTCGCGAACGGCTTTTCCTTGGCCGGGGTGATGGCGCGGACCTCGAGCGCGAAGTAGCCGCTGCTGCCGCCGTTCGGCGTCTGCGGCCCGTCGATCAGCCGCGGCGGATCGCCGGGCTTGGCGCGGAATGCCGCGTCCACCAGCGCCTGGCGCAGCGCCTGGTCGGCGGGGATCGGCGCGGGCTTGCCTTCCGGCGTCATCCCCTGCGCGTCGAGCGTGCCCTGCACGGCGCCGAGGCCGAGGCCGGCGGGCAGCGAGGCCAGCGCCGCGCCGCCCGCGAGCAGGTCGTCGACCTTGCTGGCGCGTGCGTCCATCAGGTCCGCCGCGCGGCGCGCGATCAGCGCCTGGCGGATCGCGTCGTGCAGCGAGGCCAGCGTCGGTTCGACCGCGTGCGTGACCTGCGTCACCCGGAGCACCGCGCTGCCTGAGGCGAGCGGGATCGGGCCGGTCACCACGCCCTGGCTCGCGGCGAAGGCGGCATCGGCCAGCGCCGGGGAGGGAAAGGCGCCGCGCGCTGCGTTGGTCAGGGCGAGCGCCACGGCGCCCTCCTTGCGGGCCAGCGCCTGCACCGCACTCCAGTCGGCACCCGCTTTCCAGGCCTGGGCGATCGCCGTCGCCTTGGCGGCGTCGGGCGCGGTCACCAGCTCGACGCTGCGCTGGCCGGCGGTGGCGAGGCTGGCCGCCTCACGCTTGAACTCGGCGGCGATGTCGGCCTCGCTCACCTTGATCTTGCCGGCGAGGGTCTGCGGCGAGAGCACCACGGCGCGGATGCGCCGGTACTCGGGAGCGCGGTAATCGGCCGGATGGTCGGCGTACCAGCGCTGCAACTGGGCCGGCGTCGGTGCCGGCGGCGCCGGCTGGGACGCGGTGGTCACACTCACCGCGTCGGCGATGCGCGATTCGCCGCGATAGCGATAGACGATGTTGGTCAGCACGTCGGGGCTGACGATCCCCGCGCGGAGCGCGCCGAAGAACTGGGTGCGCGCGAGCTGGCCCCGCATCAGGCCGAGAAACTGCGCCTGGCTGATGTTGTTGCGATCCAGCACCGACTGGAACGTCGCCGGGTCGAACTGGCCGGACGGGCCGTGGAAGGCGGGGATCGACCAGATCGCCTGCTGCAGCGCCGGCGCCGGCACGACAACGCCGAGATCGCCGATCGCGGTGTCCATCGCCGTCGCGGTGATCAGCTGGTCGATCACCTGGGCGGCGAGCGCCTTGCGGATCGCCGCATTCGGCTGCTCGCCCTGCGGCAGGGAGGCCTGGATGCGCTGCAATTGCTGCTGATAGGCCTGCTGCACCTGGGCGAGCTCGATCTTGTGCCCGGCGACACGCGCCACCGGCGGGATGCCGCCGGTGAGGTTGATGCGCGCCGCCACCCCCCAGAAGATGAACGCGGCCACCAGGGCGAGGAAGAACAGCCGCACGGGCCAGGTATCGAGCGAGCGGCGCAGGATAGCGAGCATGCTGGTTCTTTCGGTCCTCGGTTGGGCGGGCGTTGTGGCGGTTCGGCGGAGGCGGGGCCGGACCCTGGCGGGGCCCGGATGCTGGGCGGCTTGACGCGGCGCACCATAGGCAGGGCGGCCCGGCAATGCCATACCGTCGCCGCCATCGGGCAGGGGGACGCGGATGCGCCGGATGATCGCCGGAAACTGGAAGATGAACATGCTGTCGGAGGGCGCGCTCCAACTCGCCGGCGCGCTGCGCCGCGGCGCCGACCGGCTGGGCTGCGAGCTGCTGGTCTGCCCGCCGGCCACCGTGCTTTCCGCGGTCGCCCATGTCCTCCTGGGCTCGGCCTGCCAGACCGGCGCGCAGGACTGCCACGCCGAGGCCGCGGGCGCGCATACCGGCGACCTCGCGGCGCCGATGCTGCGCGACGCCGGCGCCACCCATGTGATCCTCGGCCACTCGGAACGGCGCGCCCAGCACGGCGAGACCGACGCCATGGTTCACGCCAAGGTCGAGGCCGCCGTCCGCGCCGGACTGGTGCCCATCGTCTGCGTCGGCGAAACGCTTGCCGAGCGCGAGGGCGGGCGGGCCGAATCCGTGGTCGCCGGGCAGCTCGCCGGCAGCCTGCCGCACGGTTTCGCGGGTCTTGTCGCCTACGAGCCGGTATGGGCGATCGGCACCGGCCGCACCCCGACGCAGGCCGACATCGCCGCCATGCACGCGGCGATCCGCCACCGCGTCGGAGCCGCGATCCGCATCCTCTACGGTGGCTCGGTGAAGCCGGAGAACGCGGCGGCGATCCTGGCCCTGCCCGAGGTCGGCGGCGCCCTGGTGGGGGGCGCCAGCCTGGATGCCGCCTCGTTCCTGGCCATCGCCGCCGCATGCCCGGTCTGACTCCCGGCCGGCCGGATGGGCGCCCCAGCGAGGCTCGCGCGCACCGGTTGCCCGCGGTCGGGCGCGGGGTCGTTCGTGGCGGTCGCTGGCGGCGGCCGATCCCGGGGGCGGCCCGGGGAGTTGATCTTGGGGGCGGGGACGCTACAAGCACGCAGCCTTTCCCATCCCCTGCTCGCGGCGCGCCCCATTTACCATGACGCTGGTCCTGCTGATCATCCACCTCTTCGTCACCATTGCGCTGATCGGCGTCGTGCTGATCCAGCGCAGCGAGGGGGGCGGGCTCGGCATCGGCTCCTCGCAGGGCATGGGCGCGTTCATGGGCGGGCGCGGCACCGCCAACCTGCTCACCCGCACCACCGCGGTGCTGGCGGCCGTCTTCTTCGGCCTGTCGCTGGCGCTGGCCCTGCTCGGGCACCGGCAGAGCGGCGGGCTGCTCGCACCGCCGCCCACTTCCGCGCCGGCCACCTCCGCGCCGCTTGCGCCCGCCGCGCCCGCCGGCCCGGTCGTTCCGACAAAGTAGGCGCGCGGCCTTGCCAGGGACTCCCGGCGCGGCCTATCACGAGCGCCCATGACGCGGTTCGTCTTCATCACCGGCGGCGTGGTTTCCTCCCTCGGAAAAGGCATTGCATCGGCGGCGCTAGGTGCGCTGCTGCAGGCGCGCGGCTATTCCGTGCGGCTGCGCAAGCTCGATCCGTATCTCAATGTCGATCCCGGAACGATGTCGCCACTGCAGCACGGCGAGGTCTTCGTCACCGATGACGGCGCGGAGACCGATCTCGACCTCGGCCACTACGAGCGCTTCACCGGCGTCGACGCGACACGCGCGGACAACGCCACCACCGGGCGCATCTACGCCGAGGTGATCGCGCGCGAGCGCCGCGGCGACTATCTCGGCGCCACCGTCCAGGTGATCCCGCACATCACCGATGCGATCAAGGCGGCGATCACCGCCGACGTGGTCGATGCCGCCGGCCGCGAGGCGGATTTCGCTCTGGTCGAGATCGGCGGCACGGTGGGCGACATCGAGAGCCTGCCGTTCCTGGAGGCGATCCGCCAGCTCGGCAACGAACTCGGTCCGCAGCGGGCGATGTTCATCCATCTCACCCTGCTGCCCTGGATCAGCACCGCGGGCGAGCTCAAGACCAAACCGACGCAGCATTCGGTGAAGGAGCTGCTCAGCGTCGGCATCCAGCCGCAGATGCTGCTCTGCCGCTGCGACCGGCCAATCCCCGAGAACGAGCGGCGCAAGCTGGCGCTGTTCTGCAATGTCCGCCCCGAGGCGGTGATCGCGGCGCGCGACGTCGACACGATCTATGCCGTACCCGGCGCCTACCACGCCGAGGGCATGGACCGCGAGGTGCTGCGCCATTTCGCGCTGGCCAGCGACCGCGAGCCGGACCTCGCGGCGTGGCGCGGCATCGTCGAGCGGGCGCGCAACCCGGAGAGCGAGGTCGGCATCGCCATCGTCGGCAAGTACACCGACCTGCTCGACAGCTACAAAAGCCTGGCCGAGGCGCTGGCGCATGGCGGCATCGCCAACCAGGTCAAGGTGCGCCTCGAGTGGGTCGACTCGCAGGTCTTCGAAGCGCCGGACGCGGTGCAGCGGCTCGAGGGCGTGCACGGGATCCTGGTGCCGGGCGGCTTCGGCGAGCGCGGCACCGAGGGCATGATCGAGGCGGTGCGCTTCGCGCGCGAACGCCAGGTGCCGTTCCTCGGCATCTGCTTCGGCATGCAGATGGCGGTGATCGAGACGGCGCGCCATCGCGCCGGCCTGCCCGGCGCGTCCTCCAGCGAATTCGGGCCCTGTTCGGAGCCCGTCGTCGGCCTGCTCACCGAATGGGCGCGCGGCAACGAGATCGAGCGCCGCGCCAGCGGCGGCGACCTCGGCGGCACGATGCGCCTCGGCGCCTATCCCGCGGAGCTCGCCGAGGACTCGCTGGTGCGCGAGATCTATGGCGGCCTCTCGCGCATCCACGAGCGCCACCGCCACCGCTACGAGGTCAATGTCCGCTACCGCCAGCGGCTGGAGGCGGCGGGCATGCGCTTCTCCGGTCTTTCGCCCGACGGCGTACTGCCGGAGATCATCGAACTTGCGGACCATCCCTGGTTCGTCGGCGTGCAGTTCCATCCCGAGCTGAAATCGCGCCCGCTGGCGCCGCACCCGCTGTTCCGCGGCTTCATCGCGGCGGCGGTCAAGCAGGCCCGCCTTGTCTAGGCCGCGCCATGTGGCGGTCGGTCCGGTCGCTTTCGGCAACGACCTGCCGTTCGTGCTGATCGCCGGGCCGTGCCAGATCGAGAGCCGCGAGCACGCGATGGGGGTCGCGCGTGAACTGGTCGCGATCAGCCGCGCCGCCGGCGTGCCGCTGGTGTTCAAGAGCAGCTACGACAAGGCCAACCGCACCAGCCTCGGCGGCGCGCGCGGCGTTGGCATCGACCAGGGGCTCGCCATCCTCGCCGAGATCCGCGCGACGCTGGGCTGCCCGGTGCTCACCGACATCCATGGCCTCGAGCAGGTGAAGCCCGCCGCCGAGGCGGTCGATATCCTGCAGATCCCGGCCTTTCTCTGCCGCCAGACCGACCTGCTGCTCGCCGCCGGCGCGACCGGACGGGCGATCAACGTCAAGAAGGGGCAGTTCCTGGCGCCGTGGGACATGAAGAACGTCGCCGCCAAGATCGCCAGCACCGGCAACGAGCGCATCCTGCTCACCGAGCGCGGGGCCTCGTTCGGCTACAACACGCTGGTGACCGATTTCCGCGCCCTGCCGATCATGGCCGAGACCGGCTACCCGGTGGTGTTCGACGCCACCCATTCGGTGCAGCAGCCGGGTGGGCAGGGAGCCGCGTCGGGCGGCGAGCGCCGCTATGCGCCGGTGCTCGCCCGGGCAGCGCTCGCGGTCGGCTGCGCCGCGATCTTCATGGAATGCCACCCCGACCCCGACCACGCGCCGTCGGACGGGCCCAACATGATCCCGCTCGCCGCCATGGCGGGTGTCGTCGCCGAGCTGGTCGCGATCGACCGGCTGATCAAGGCCGGTGGCTGACCTCACGCCCCGCCAGCGCCAGGCGATCGCGGCGCCGGCACTCGGTATCGCGCTGTTCGCGCTCGGCGCCGTCAGTTGGGTTGCCGGCGGGCATCGCGTCCTCGGCATGCTGCTCGGGCTGCTCGGCCTCGCGGCGGTGGTCTGGGGCCTCACCGCGCAGCGGCGCGACCCGGTGCTGCGCCGGCGCGCGCAGCCGCTGATGCGGGGCAGCCGGGGCGCGGAGGGCGGGCGTGGCTCGGGCGGGTCGAACTCGG
>JAJXSZ010000159.1 GCA_021784255.1 Pseudomonadota bacterium
AGTGGCTGGCGGCAGCGGCGCGGAAGCTCCGGGCGCGCGCTGGCGGCGGGGCGGGCGGCGCTGGCCTGAACGGGCATCGTAGGGGCTGCTGGCGGGCCGCTCACGAAACTGTGATTACGCCCCCCCGAGGGCACCCTATCCAAGCGGCCGTGAAGCACGGGCGGGGTATTTTAGCGAATGAGGCCGCGCCGAAGGGCCGCGAAATCGACTCTAACGTATTGATTTTCAATGGTGCCGACGGTCAGGATTGAACTGACGACCTGCTGATTACGAATCAGCTGCTCTACCACTGAGCTACGTCGGCCTCGCGAGGGTGCGGCCTGATAACTCTAGCCGCTGCTCGCCGCAAGCTTCGCGCCCGCCGGCGTCGGCTCCAGGTGCCAATGGCATTTCAGGGCCCCCTCGGGGATGCGGATCGGGTCGCGCAGCAGGCCCGCGCGCACCATGGCGGCGATTTCCGGCTCGACCGCGGCGACCGGCTGGCCGAGCGCGGTGGCGACCCGGCGCAGGCCGTCGATCGCCTCGTCCTCGCGGATACCGCCGCGCAGGGCCAGGCGCAGGATCGCCTCGCGCAGGCCCGGCGCGGGCAGTGTCGGTTCGGGCAGCGTCGGGGGCAGCGTCGGCTCGGACATCAGGCCGCCTCCTGCGCCGGCAGCGGCACCCCCGCCGCGGTCAGCGCCGCCACCTGGCGCGCGCCGAGCTGCTCGGCGTCAAAATCCGCAATCAGCTCGTGGAACAGGCGCGACCAGTTGAGCTCGGCGCGCAGGCGCACGAAGACGGCGCCGAGGCCGATGGCGCTGCGGTCCATCAGCACGAACTCGCGCGGCGGGCGGACGCCGCCGGTGCGCTTGAGCCCGGCATGCACGCGCCGTGCGACCTCGCGGCCGAATTGCGGGTCGTCGGTCTCCTGGATGCGGCGCACGCGGTCCTCGATCAGCGGCTCGTAGAGGAAGCGCGCCCATTCGTTCAGCACCGCCATCTTCTCGCGCGAGAGGTCGGTGAAGCCCCAGGTGCGGTAGGCGTGCTCGGCCTTGGCCTCGTCGTTGTCGCGCACCGCCTCGAACAGGTCGATGACACCGCGCACGAAGCGCGCGGCGAAGACGCGGATGACGCCGAAATCGAGCAGGTTCACGCTGCCGTCGGGGCGGACCTGGTAGTTCCCGAGATGCGGGTCGCCGTGGATCACGCCGAAGCGGTAGAAGGGAATGTACCAGGCGCGGAACAATGCCTCGGCGATGCGGTTGCGCTCCTCCGCCGGCGCGTCCTCGGCGAGGCGGTCGGTGAGCTTGCGGCCGTCGAGCCAGCTCATCGTCAGCAGGCGCCGGCTGGAAAGTTCCGGATATGGAACGGGGACGTGGACCAGGGGCTGGTCGGCGAGCATCTGGCCGTAGAGGCGCATCTGCGCCGCCTCGCGCGTGTAGTCCAGCTCCTCGCGCAGGCGCTCGCACAGCTCGGTGTAGATGTCCTCCTGCTGGATCGCGTTGTCCATGCGCCGATAGACCGCCATGGCCAGCCGGAGCTGGCGCAGATCCGCCTCCACGACGCTCGCCATGTCCGGGTATTGCAGCTTGCAGGCGAGGCGCGTGCCGTCGGCGAGGGTGGCGCGGTGCACCTGGCCGAGGCTCGCGGCGGCGGCCGCGGTCTCGTCGAAGCTGGCGAAGCGGGCGCGCCAGTTCGCGCCGAGCTCGGCGGTCATGCGCCGGCGCACGAAGGCGGCACCCATCGGCGGCGCGTTGTTCTGCAGCTCGGCGAGCTGCAGGGCGTATTCCTCGGGCAGCGCGTCGGGGACCGTGGAGAGGAACTGCGCCACCTTCATCAGCGGCCCCTTGAGGCCGCCGAGGATGGCGCGCAGGTCCTCGGCCTGGTCGGCGCGGTCGAACTTCATACCGAAGGCCCGCGAGCCCACCATCCGCGCGGCGATGCCGCCGACGGCGCCCGAGGTGCGCGCGAGGCGGCGGATCTCGCCGAACAGCGAGGGGTTGTCTTCGCTCATGGGCAGGCGCTCATGCGGCGGCCAGCTCGTCGATGAAGCCGGCGACGATGTCGAGCCCGCGGCGCCAGAAGGCGGGATCGGAGGCGTCGAGCCCGAACGGGGCGAGCAGCTCGCGGTGGCGCAGCGTGCCGCCCGCGCGCAGCATCGCCAGGTATTTGTCGACGAAACCGGGCTGGCCCCGCCGATAGACGTCGTAGAGCGCGTTCACCAGGCAGTCGCCGAAGGCGTACGCGTAGACGTAGAACGGCGAGTGGATGAAGTGCGGCACGTAGGACCAGAACACGCTGTATTCCGGGGTGAACTCGAAGACCGGGCCGAGGCTCTCGCGCTGCACTTCGAGCCAGATCTCGCCGATGCGCTCGGCCAGCACCTCGCCATGGCGGCGCTCGGCATGCAGCTTCTGCTCGAAGCGGTAGAAGGCGACCTGGCGCACCACTGTGTTGAGCATGTCCTCGACCTTGGCGGCGAGCATGATACGCCGCCGGCGCGGGTCCGTCTCGGCGTCGAGCAGGGCGCGGAAGGTCAGCATCTCGCCGAACACGCTGGCGGTCTCGGCGAGGGTGAGCGGCGTGCCGGACATCAGGTAGCCCTGGTCGGCGGCGAGGACCTGGTGGACGCCGTGGCCGAGCTCGTGGGCAAGCGTCATCACGTCGCGGGTGCGGGCGTGATAGTTGAGCAGCAGGTAGGGGTGCGCCGAGGGCACGGTCGGGTGGGCGAAGGCGCCCGAGGCCTTGCCGGGGCGCAGGCCGGCATCGATCCAGGGCTGCTCGAAGAAACGGGCGCCGATCGCGGCGAGTTCCGGCGAGAAGGCGGCGTAGGCGCCGAGCACGGTCGCGCGCGCCTCGGGCCAGGCGATGCGGCGGTCGTCGTCGCCCGGCAGCGGCGCGTTGCGGTCCCAGTGCTGCAGCTTGTCGAGGCCGAGCCAGCGCGCCTTCATCGCGTAGTAGCGGTGCGCGAGGCGGGGATAGTCGGCGACGACGGCGGCGACGAGCGCGTCCACCACCTCGTCCTCGACCATGTTGCCGCGGTTGCGCGAGGATTCCGGGCGCGGATAGTGGCGCCAGTTGTCGGCGATCTCCTTGTCCTTGGCCAGCGTGTTGGTGACCAGCGCGAACAGGCGGATGTTGGCGCCGAACGCCTGGCCGACGCCGCGCCCGGCGGCCTCGCGCACGGCGCGGTCGTGGTCGGAGAGCAGGTTCAGCGCCGCCGAGACCGTCAACTGCTCGCCGCCGACCGCAACGCGCATGGCGGCGGTGGTCTCGTCGAACAGGCGTGTCCAGGCGGTACGGCCCGTCACTTCCTTCTCGTGCAGCAGCTTCTCCGCCTCGTCGGAGAGCTGGTGCGGCAGGAAGACGCGCAGATCGCGCAGCCAGGGCTGCCAGCGGGCGAGCGCGGGCTCGCGCAGCCGCTGCGCCAGCTGCGCCTCGTCGAGGCGGTTGATCTCGAGGGTGAAGAAGATCAGGTGGCTCGAGATCGCGGTCACCCGCTCGGTCATCGACTGGTAGAAGCGGCCGATCGCCGGGTCGGTGGAGTCGCCCGCGAACAGGAGCTGGGCATAGGACATGACCCGGCCGAGGATTTCCTCGATGCGCTCGTACTCGGCAATCGCCGCGGCGAGCTCGGCGGCCGGAATCGCGGCGAGCTGGCCGGCGAAGCGGGTGGCGAAGTCGCGCGCCCGGCCCTCGGCGCGGTCGAGGTCGGCGGCGAGCTGCGCGCTGTCCGTCCCCGGGTAGAGGTCCGCGAGCTCCCACTCCGGCAACGCCTCCGCTTCCGCGCCGGGCAGCGCGCCGGCCGCCTCTCCATCGGGCATGGTCTTCGATCCTGCTCTTCCGTTCACGACGGGATGTAGGCTATGGCCCCGCCGCGTCAAAGCCCCGGCGCCGGGAACGAACCGGATTCGGCGACTGGCGGCGCCACGAACCGTCTCCGGAGGGAACCCGCCATGCCGGCGCGCGATGCTGGCCGTCCCGACTTCGACGCGCCGAACCTCGCCGCGCTGATGTTCGCCCGCGCGGCGATGTGGGGCGAACGGCCGATGCTGCGCGCCGCCGCCGCGCCGGAAGCGGGCGCGGCAGGCGCCTGGCGGCGGGTCGGCTGGGCCGAATTCGCGCGCCAGGCGGCGTCGCTGGCACGGCATCTGCGCGAGGCCGGCCTCGCCGCCGGGGACCGCGTGCTGATCGTCTCGGAAAACCGGCCGGAAGTGCCGATCGCCGAAGTGGCGCTGATGGCGATCGGCGCCGTGCCGGTGCCGGCCTACACCACCAACACGGTCGCCGACCACGCGCATGTGCTGCGCGATTGCGGGGCGCGGGTGGCGATCGCCTCGAGCGCGGCGCTGGCGGCGAGGGTCGCGCTGGCCGGGCGGCTCGACCTGCTGGTGGCGATCGAGGCGTTCGCCGCGGCAGGGGTGCCGACGCTGTCCTGGGCGACGCTGGTGGCGGACCGGCTGGCGCCCGACGACATCGCGGCGGAGGCGGCGATGATTCCGCCGTCGGCGCTCGCCTGCCTGATCTACACCTCGGGGACCGGCGGCGAACCCAAAGGGGTGATGCTGCCGCACCGCTCGATCCTGGCCAATTGCCGCGGCGCGCTGCCGGTCGCGCGCGCGCTCGGGCTCGGCGAGGACGAGATCTATCTCTCCTTCCTGCCGCTGAGCCACGCCTTCGAGCACACCGTGGGGCAGTTCTTCTTCCCCGCGCTCGGGGTCGAGGTGGTCTATGCGCGCGGGACCGAGCACCTCGCGGCCGACATGCTGGCGGTGCAGCCGACGCTGATGACGATGGTGCCGCGGGTGCTGGAGGTGATCCGCGCGCGGATCCTCGGCGCCGTCGCGCGCGAGAAACCGCTCCGGCGGGCGCTGTTCGGCGCGGCGATGCAGGCCGGCTACCGCGCGCTCGACGGGCGCGCGAGCCTGCTCGACCGGCTGCTCGACCCGGTCTGGGAGGCGCTGGTGCGGCGCCGGGTGCGCGCGCGCTTCGGCGGGCGGTTCCGCGCGGCGGTCTCGGGCGGTGCACGGCTCGACCCGGAGGTGGGGCGGTTCTTCCTGGCACTCGGGATCCAGCTGCTGCAGGGGTACGGGCAGACCGAGGCGGGGCCGGTGATCGCGGTCAACCCGCCCGGCCGGACGCGCATCGCGACGGTGGGACCGCCGCTCGACGGGGTCGAGGTGCGGATCGCCCCCGACGGCGAGATCCTGGTGCGCGGCGAGCTGGTGATGGACGGCTACTGGCGGCGGCCGGAGGAGACGGCGCAGGTGCTGCGCGATGGCTGGCTCGCCACCGGCGATGTCGGGGAGCTCGGCGCCGACGGGTATCTGACCATCACCGATCGCAAGAAGGACATGATCGTGCTGTCTGGCGGCGAGAACGTGTCGCCGGCGCGCATCGAGGCGATGCTGGTGCGGGAGCCGGCGATCGCCCAGGCGATGGTGCTGGGCGAGGGCAGCGCCGGGCTGCGGGCGCTGCTCGTGGCGGCCGACGGCTGTGACGACGCGGCGGTGGCCGCGGCGGTTGCCGACGTCAACAAGCGCCTTGCGGTGGTCGAGCGGATCCGCCGCCACGTCGTGGTGGCGCCGTTCACGCACGACAACGGCCAGCTGACGGTGACGCAGAAGGTCCGCCGGCACATGGTCGCGGCGGCCTACGCGGCGGAGCTGGGGCGCGGCTGAGGCGGCGCCTACATCCCGAGCGCGCGGCGGTAGACGTCGAGCAGGGATTCCTGCTCCTCGACCACCGCGGGTTCCTGCTTGCGCAGGCGCACCAGCGTGCGCATCACCTTGACGTCATAGCCCCGGCCCTTGGCCTCGGCGTAAATGTCGCGGATGTCGCCGCCGAGCGCCTTGCGCTCCTCCTCCAGGCGCTCGATGCGCTCGATATAGGAGCGCAGCTCCTCGGCCGCGAAGGTGGTGCCGCCACCATCGCCCCTGACCTTGCGCTCCGCCTGCGGTGCATCCAGCGCCATCGCCTTCCCCTTTGCTGCGGCCATCCGCGCCGCCGATGGGCGGGCGGGGCGGGCGGGACTAATGGCAGCCATGGGATCGGTCAACCTTCGCCCCGACCGGCGCGCCGTCGGGCGCGGCGGCGGCGGGCGCGGGATGCGAGGCGGCGAAGGCGGCCTGCTGCTCCGCGCTCGCCGGCTTCTGGTGCGCCGCCTGCCATTCCTTGTAGGGCATGCCATAGACGATCTCGCGCGCCTCGGCGTCGGCGAGCGCGATGCCGTGCGCCGCGGCCGCCTCGCGGTACCAGCGGCTCAGGCAATTGCGGCAGAAGCCGGCGAGATTCATCAGGTCGATGTTCTGCACATCGCTACGCTGGCGCAGATGCGCGACGAGCGTGCGGAACGCCGCCGCCTCCAGCTGGGTGCGGGTCGATGCATCGATTTCCGGTGCCGCCATCCTGGCCTCCTTCACTGCCCCCAGCATGGCGCGTCCCCGCCGCCTCCGCCATAGTGCGGCCGAACCCGGAAGAAAGTGCTGGCATGGCCCTCGACGACGCATCCGCCCGCAAGCTGCTGCGCGCCGCCTTCGATGCGGCGGTGCGCGCCGCCGACCCGCGCGCCGTGCTGGCCGCGCACCTGCCCGAAAAGCCGCGCGGGCGCGCCGTGGTCGTGGGGGTGGGCAAGGCCGCGGCGACGATGGCGCAGGCGCTGGAGGCAGCGTGGCCCGACGTGCCGTTCACCGGCGTGGTGGTGACGCGCGACGGGCACAAGGTGCCGACGCGCCGGATCGAGGTGCTGGAGGCGCGCCATCCGGTGCCGGACGCGCGCAGCGAGGCCGGGGCGCGGCGGCTGCTCGAGGCGGTGCGCGGGCTGGGGAAGGACGACCTGGTGCTCGCGCTGGTCTCCGGCGGCGGCTCGGCGCTGGCCGCCCTGCCCGCGGCCGGGCTCACGCTCGCGGACAAGCAGGCGGTGAACCAGGCGCTGCTCGATTCCGGGGCGGCGATCGGCGAGATGAACACGGTGCGCAAGCATCTCTCCGCGATCAAGGGCGGCAGGCTGGCCGCGGCAGCCGCGCCGGCGCGGGTGGTCACGCTCCTGATCTCGGACGTGCCGGGCGACGAGCCCGGGGTGATCGCCTCCGGGCCCACCGTCGCCGACCCCACGACCTATGCCGATGCGCGCGCGATCGTCGCCCGGTTCGCCATCCGCCTGCCGGCGGCGGCGGCGGCGCGGCTCGCGGCGGGCGCCGACGAGACGCCCAAGCCCGGCAGCCTGGCCGAGGACGTGCGCATGATCGCGACCCCGGCGATGGCGCTGGCGGCGGCGGCGGCGGCGGCACGGGCGGCCGGGGTCGCG
>JAJXSZ010000160.1 GCA_021784255.1 Pseudomonadota bacterium
GCCTCGGCCCCGGCGGCGAAGCGGGGCCGCAACGCGCGCAGCGCCGCCGGCGAAAGCACCTGGTTCAGCACCTCGCGCCGGTGCGTGTGCAGCGGCGGATCGGTCTCCAGCACCAGGCTCGGCCCGCGAAGGGGCGGGTGCGCCTTGTAGTCGGTGACGCCGACGCCGCGGCTGGAGACGAAGCTCTCCCAGTCCGTCAGCATGGCGTGGATCTCGGCATGCCGGCCGGTCGCGTAGCAACCGTAGCGCGGCAGGAACACCACCGGCGCGCGCTCGCGCACCAGCGCGTGGCCGGGATACGGGTCGTCGAAGAAAGCGGTGGAAAACGGGTCCAGGTCCAGCGACGGGATATCGGGCACGGTTTCCTCCCCAGGATGGCGGCGACTGTAGGGGGCTGGCCTGAACAGCGACAAGCAGGGCAGGGCCGGCGCCGGACGTCCCGCGGTGTGCCGCCCGGGGCATGCCGGCTGCCCGGTTTTCGCGTCCCCGCGCGTATGGACAGGTTCGCCCCCCGCGTCCGAGACTGAAAGCGATGGCCAGCCCCGCCTCTGCCGCCTCCGACGCACCCGCGGCCGCCAACCCCGTCCCCCGGCACGACGCAGCGCCGGACGCGCCGTTCGACCCCGGGCGCTCGCGCCAGCTGTTCTTCGCGGTCTTCCCCTCGATCATGCTACCGATGTTCCTGGCGGCGATCGACCAGACCATCGTCTCGACGGCGCTGCCCGCCATCGCCGGCGAGATGGGCGAGCTGAACCGCATCGCCTGGATCGTCGTCGGCTACCTCCTCGCCTCCACCATCGCGGCCCCGGTCTATGGGCGCCTCGGCGACGCGCTCGGGCGCAAACGCATGATGTTCGTGGCGCTCGCCATCTTCATCGGCGCCTCCATGCTCTGCGCCTCCGCGCCCTCGGTCACGCTGCTCGCCGCGGCGCGCGTGTTGCAGGGCGCGGGCGGCGGCGGGCTGATGACGCTCTGCCAGGCGCTGCTCGGCGAGGCGGTGCCACCGCGCGAGCGCGCGCGCTACCAGGGCTGGCTCTCCTCCATCTTCGTTTCCTCCTCGACCTTCGGCCCCGTCGCCGGCGGCTGGCTCACGCAGAGTTTCGGCTGGCGGTCGATCTTCCTGATCAACCTGCCGCTCGGCCTCGCGGCCATCGCCCTCGTCACCCGCCTGCCGCGCGTCGCCCCGCCCTCCGACCGCTTCCGGTTCGACACGCCGGGCGCGGTGCTGTTCGCGCTGTTCATCGCGCCGCTGCTCCTGGCGCTCGAGAAGGCGCAGCGCATGGACACGCACGACCTCACGCTCGCCGCCGGCCTGGCCGCTTTCGCCGCCGTCGCCCTGGGCGTCCTGGTCCGCCACGAACGCCGGGCGCCGCAGCCGCTGCTGCCAGTCGGGCTGATGCGCAACCCCTCGATCTGGCGCGCCGGCGTGATGGCGCTGTGCAGCGGTGCGACCGTGGTCTCGCTGGTCACCTTCCTGCCGATCTACCTGCGCGTGGTACGTGGGCTCGATGCCAGCACCACGGGTCTGCTGCTCCTGCCGCTGACCGCACTCATCGCCGTGGGCTCGCTGATCACCGGCCGGCTGATGGCGCGCACCGGGCGCACCGCGATCTTCCCCTCGATCGGGCTGCCGATGGTGGCCCTGGGGCTGATCTTCCTGGCCTTCGCCGCGCCGGACCTGACCGTGAAGCAGCTGCCGTTCCTGTTCGCCTGGCTCTCGCTGAGCATTGGCACGACGATGTCGGTGGTGCAGCTCACGGTGCAACTCGTCGCCGGCCGCGCGCAGCTCGGCGCGGCGGCGGCCGGGGTGCAGTTCTCGCGCAGCGTCGGCTCGGCATTCGGGGCGGCCGTCACCGGGGCCGTGCTGTTCGCGATGATCGCGTTGAGCGACCCGGTCACCGCGCACCTCTTCACCCGTGTGGTCGAGGCGGGGCCCGCGGCGCTGTCCGGCCTGCCGCCGGCGCGGCTCGCGCGGGTGCAGGCGGAGATCGCGGGAGCCTTCCGCGCCGCCTTCCTCACCATCGCCTGCTTCCCGCTGACCAGCGCCATCATGGCCTGGACCATGCCACTGCGGCGCCTGGACGGGGCCTGACGCCGGCGCACGGCCCGCCGCGAATCCCGCCGCGCGACCGCAGCCTTCCAAAACCCCTAGGAATCGGAGTCCGAGTTGTGATTCAACCTCCAGTTGAGGAGATTCGGACCCATGGCAGGACCCACTGGCGCGGAACCGTACTGGCTGAGCGAAACCGGCTGGCAGGCGATGCTGCCGCTGCTGCCGCGCCATCGCCTGACCGCGAGCCGCGACGATGACCGGCGCATCATCAGCGGCATTCTCTACATGCTGCGCAGCAATACGCGCTGGCAGGACTGCCCGTCGGTCTATGGCCCGCCCACCACGGTCTACAACCGCTGGAACCGCTGGTGCGGGCGTGGCCTCTGGCCGATCCTGTTCGCCGCCGTCGCCAAGGCCTCGCCCGAGGACGTGGCCGGGATCGACCCCGCCGCCATCCGCCCGCAGCGCGTCGGCACCGGCATGCGCCGCCCGCGTGTCCCGGCGCCGCCACCGCCGGCCGAGACCCAGCCAGCCCCGGCCTCGAACCCGGTCTCGCCGAGCCGCGTCCTGATCGAATAGGTCCTGACCTCACGCGCCGGCGCCGCCGGCCGGGCGGGCCGCGGCCAGATGATCCGATCTGGCCGGTTCGTGCTCTAGGCGGCCTGGCGCGCCCGTTCGCCGCGGATGAAGGCAGCGATCATGGTCCCGATCGCCGCCCCCTCGTGCGGCACCGCCATGCTCGCCAGCGCCGCATCGGCCCGCTCGCCCAGGCTGTCGCGCATCCTCGCGGCGATGTTGGCGAGGATCGCCTCGTCGAATTCCGGATGCGGCTGCAGGCTCAGCACGTGCCCGCCATAGGTGAAGCCGGCGATCGGGCAGAGCTCGCTGCTGGCCAGCAATTCCGCCCCCGCGGGCAGCGCCTTCACCTGGTCCTGATGCGACGCCAGCAGCCCATAGCCCGCCGCCCCGCCCATCGTCCGGTCGTGCCAGCGATAGGCCACGCGCCCGATGGTGAAGCCGCATTCGGCCCGACCGACCGGCGCGCCAAGGCAAAGCCCCAGCACCTGGTGCCCGAAGCAGATGCCCACGAGCCTGGTGCCCGCGGCGATCAGCGCCGTCACCCGCCGGCGCAGCTCGACGATCCACGGCTCGTCCGCGAAGGCATCGGCGTGGCTGCCGGTCAGCACAACCGCGTCGTAGCGCGCGAAATCCTGCGGATACTCGCCCGCCGGGGTGTGGAAGACATCGCAGACGATCGCCGGGTCCGCCGCGCGCAGCATCCGCTCGTAATAGTCGGCGAAGCGCATGCCGGCGGGCGCCAGGCCCTCCGGCAGCCGGTCGTTCTCCAGGATCGCTACCCGCATCTCGTTCCTCACACGTTCCGCCCGTGGCAGTGCTTGTATTTGCGCCCGGAGCCGCACGGACAGGGCGCGTTGCGCGGCGAGCGGCTCCAGGTCGAGGGATCGGCGGGATCGACGACCCCGCGCACCGCCCCGATCGCGCCGGTCGCGACCGCTGCCGTCATCGTCGCCGCCGCCGGCAGGTCGCCAGGCTCCGACAGGCCCATCATCGCCGGCTCCGGATGCTGCTCGAACATCGACACCGGCTGGGGCTCGACGGGCTCGGCGCCGACCTCGACGCGCGCCAGCATTATCGTCACCCGTTCCTTCAGCTCCTGCAGCATCGCGTTGAACAGCGCGAACGCCTCGGCCTTGTACTCGTTGAGCGGATCGCGCTGGCCGTAGGCGCGCAGGCCGATGCCCTGGCGCAGATGGTCGAGCGCCAGGAGGTGCTCCTTCCAGACATGGTCGAGCATCTGGATCAGGATGCTCTTCTCGATGAAGCGCATCAGATCCGGGCCGAAATTCGCCGCCTTCGCCGCCATCAGCCGGTCCGCCTCGGCGTTGACGCGCTCGATGATGCCGTGCTCGTCGATCCCTTCCTCGCGGCCCCACGCGACCACCGGCAGTTGCAGCCCCAGCAGCCGGTCGATGTCGCCGGCAAGCTCCGTCGTCTGCCACTGCTCGGCGAACGCCTTCTCCGGGATCCGCGCGGCGATCGCGGTCTCGATCACCTCGGCGCGCATATCCGCCACCACCTCGGAAACGTCGGCCGACTTCATGAACTCGCGGCGCTGGGCATAGACCTCGCGGCGCTGGTCGTTCATCACGTCATCATAACGAAGGACGTTCTTGCGCATGTCGAAGTTGCGCGCCTCGACCTTCTTCTGCGCCTTTTCGAGCGCCTTGTTGATCCAGGGGTGGACGATCGCCTCCCCCTCCTTCAGGCCGAATTTCTGCAGCATCCCGCCCATCCGGTCGGAGCCGAAGATGCGCATCAGGTCGTCCTCGAGCGAGAGGAAGAACCGGCTCGCCCCAGGGTCGCCCTGGCGGCCCGAGCGGCCGCGGAGCTGGTTGTCGATGCGCCGGCTCTCGTGGCGCTCGGTGCCGATGACGAACAAGCCGCCCGCCGCCATCGCCTGGTCGTGCGCCTCGGCGATCTCGGCGCGCACCGCCGCGTCGCGCGTCGTGCGCGCCTCGCCTTCGAGCCCCTCGAGCTCCTGCGCGAGCCGCATCTCCAGATTGCCGCCGAGTTTGATGTCGGTGCCGCGCCCGGCCATGTTGGTGGCGATGGTGACCGCGCCGGGCGCGCCGGCCTGCGCCACGATCTGCGCTTCCTGCTCGTGGAAGCGCGCGTTCAGCACCTGATGCGGGATCCGCTTCTGCTTCAGGATGCCGGCGAGGTGCTCGCTCTTTTCGATCGAGGTGGTGCCCACCAGCAGCGGCTGGCCGCGCCCGCGCGCCTCCGCGATCAGCTGCGCCACGGCCTCGTATTTTTCCTCGGCGGAACGGTAGACCTCGTCGTCCTGGTCATCGCGGATCGCCGTCACGTTGGTCGGGATCTCGACCACCTCGAGCTTGTAGATCTCGGCGAATTCGTCGGCCTCGGTCATCGCCGTGCCGGTCATGCCGGCAAGCGTGGGGTAGAGGCGGAAATAGTTCTGGTAGGTGATGGAGGCGAGGGTCTGGTTCTCGGGCTGCACCTCCACGTGCTCCTTGGCCTCCAGCGCCTGGTGCAGCCCCTCCGAGTAGCGGCGCCCCTCCATCATGCGGCCGGTGAACTCGTCGATCAGCACCACCTTGCCCTGGCGCACGATGTAGTCGACATCGCGCGCGAACAGCGTGTGCGCGCGCAGGCTCTGCTGGGTATGGTGCAGCACGGTGACGTTGAACGTGTCGTAGAGATTGCCCTCGGCGAGGATCCCGGCCTCGTGCAGCATCGCCTCGACGGTGTGCGAACCGGGCTCGGTCAGCGTCACCGTCTTCTGCTTCTCGTCCTTCTCGTAGGTGGTCGCGTCGCGCACCAGCTCCTTCACCACCTCGTCGACGCGCCGGTAGAGATCGGAGCTGTCCTCGGCCGGCCCGGAGATGATCAGCGGCGTGCGCGCCTCGTCGATCAGGATGCTGTCGACCTCGTCGACGATGGCGTAGGCGAAGTCGCGCTGCACCATCTCCTCGAGGCGGAACTTCATGTTGTCGCGCAGGTAGTCGAAGCCGAACTCGGTATTGGTGCCGTAGGTGATGTCGCAGGCATAGGCGGCACGCCGCTGATCCTCGTCGAGCCCATGCACGATCACGCCGACCGAGAGGCCGAGGAAACCGTAGATCTTGCCCATCCAGGCGGCGTCGCGGGTGGCGAGGTAGTCGTTGACGGTGACCAGATGCACGCCCTTGCCCGCGAGCGCGTTGAGGTAGATCGGCAGGGTCGCGACCAGCGTCTTGCCTTCACCGGTCTTCATCTCGGCGATCTTGCCTTCGTGCAGCACCATGCCGCCGATGAGCTGCACGTCGAAATGCCGCATCCCGAGCGTCCGCCGCGACGCCTCGCGCACCGCGGCGAAGGCCTCGGGCAGCAGCGAGTCGAGCGTCGCGCCATCGGCCAGGCGGGCGCGGAACTCGACCGTCTTGGCCGCCAGCGCCTCGTCCGTGAGCTCCTGCGTCGCCGGTTCCAGCGCGTTGATCGCGGGGACACGGCGCTGATAGGCCTTCAGCGAGCGATCGTTGGCGGTGCCGAAAACGGCGCGGGCGATGCGAACGAACATGCGGATCCGGGGAAAACTGCCCCGGTGAGATAGGCTCCCGCCCCCCTATGGTCAACGCAACGCCGGTCCGCACGGCCGAGGATCGGCCTGCCGTCAAGAGGCGGCGGATCGGGCATGCCCGCCGACGCGGGGCGGGGCACGAGCCCGGGGTCGGCACGGCCCGGGATCGGCGCGGCCCGGGCTGGCGTGCGCGGGAGCGGCGCAATACAACCGGCTCGTCACTCCGAGAGTTTCCGATGCGCCCTGCCCGTCTTCTCGCTGCCGCCGCCGTCCTGCTGGCCGCCTTCCCCGCCGGCGCTGCCCTGGCACAACCCGCCGCGGCACAACCCGCCGCCGCGCCACCCCCGCCCGCGGCCGGCGCTCCCGCCGCCGCCCGGCCGGCCGCCAACCCGGTGCTCGCCCGCGTCGGCACGGAGGAGATCCGCGCCACTGACCTCGCCGCTCTCGCGGCGGGCCTGCCGCCGTCGATGCGCAGCCTGCCGCAATCCACCCTCTATCCGTTGCTGCTGACCCAGGCGGTGGACCGTGCCGCGCTCTCCCAGCTCGCGCGCCGGCAGGGCCTGGACAAGGAGCCCCAGGTCGCCAGCGCGATGAAGGTCGCGGCCGAGGCAGCGCTGCAGAACGCGCTGCTGACCAGGGTCGTGGCCCCCCAAGTCGCGCCAACCGCGGTCCGCGCGGTCTACGACAAGCAATACGCCGGCAAGCCGGGCCCGGAGGAGGTTCACGCCCGGCACATCCTGGTCAAGACCAAGGCCGAGGCCGAGGCCATCATCGCCCAGCTCGACAAGGGGGCGGACTTCGCGAAGCTCGCCAAGGAGCACAGCCTCGACGGCACCGCCGCGCAGGGCGGCGATCTCGGCTTCTTCACCAAGGACAAGATGGTGGCGCCGTTTGCCGACGCCGCCTTCGCCCTGAAGCCGGGCCAGTGGACCCAGCAGCCGGTGCACACCCAGTTCGGCTGGCACGTCATCGAGCTGATCGCCCGCCGCACCCAGCCGACGCCCAGCTTCGCCGAGGTGTCGGACCAGATCCGCCAGCAGATGATTGCCGCCGCCGTGCGCAAGGAGATCGCCCTCGCGCGCCAGGGTCTCAAGGTGCAGGTGTTCAACCCC
>JAJXSZ010000161.1 GCA_021784255.1 Pseudomonadota bacterium
CGCCGACGAGGCGATCGCCGCGGTGCCGGTGGACCGTCTCGCCCGCGCCGCGCTGGCGCGTGCGGTCCCCATCCCCGCCGGTCCCGCGTCCCCGCTGGCGACCGCGCCCCCGCTGGCGACCGCGCCGGTGCCGCTGCGCCCCGCTGCGGGCCTGCCCGCCGCCATCCAGCCTGCGCTCGCCCAGCCTGCGCTCGCCCAGCCTGCGCTCGTCCAGCCCGCCATCGGCCTTCCCGCCGCGCGCCGTGCCGAGGAGATCGCCGCCGCCGCCGCCACCCGCGAGGAGCTGCGCGCCGCCCTCGCCGGGTTCGATGGCTGCGCCCTCGCCGCGACCGCCACCAACCTCGTCTTCGCCGACGGCAATCCCGCGTCCGGCCTGATGTTCGTGGGCGAGGGGCCGGGCGCCGAGGAGGATCGCGCCGGCCTGCCCTTCGTCGGCCCCTCCGGCAAGCTGCTGGACCGCATGCTGGCCTCCGTCGGGCTCGACCGCACGCGCCTGCTCATCACCAACCTCATTCCCTGGCGCCCGCCGGGCAACCGCAACCCGACCGACGCGGAGGTCGCGATCTGCCTGCCCTTCCTGCTGCGCCACATCGCTCTGGTGCGGCCACGACGGCTGGTGCTGCTCGGCGCGATGGCCACCCGGGCCGTCACTGGAAGCAAATCTGGTATTCGCAGTTTGCGTGGCTCGTGGCGGAATGTGGCGATTTCTGGGCTTGACGAGCCGGTCCCCACCCTGCCGATGCTCCACCCGGCCTACCTGCTGCGCACGCCCGGCGCCAAGCGGGAAGCATGGGCAGACCTTATTTTATTGCGCCGGACGCTGGACCGCGATGTCACCGGCTGAGACGCCGGCTGCCCGATAGCGGACATTTTTCCTGTCAACCCCGTCTCATGGCATGAGATCGACCGATTCGCAACGGGGTTGATCCCGGGGAGGGCGCGCGCGTAGGGCTGCGCTGCCATGCGAGAGAGCGGTCACACCCCCTCCCGCCTCGAGGCCCCGGTCCGCGCACTGCGCAGCCTTCTCGCCGGAGCCGTCCTTCTGGCGAGCGCCGGAATTGCCGAGGCCCAGACCATCGCGCCCGCGAGCGCGCCCGCGCCCGGGCGCGCCGTGCCGGTGCGTGCGCATATCGAGGCGGCGTTCGCCGTGCCGCGCCTGTCCCCGGCGCAGGTCGTGGCGCTGCCGCGCCCGCTCACGCCCGACCAGGCGACGCTGCTGCGCACCATCTTCGCCACCCAGGAGCGCGGCCGCGCGACGGCCGCGACGGCGCTCGATGGCGGGCTCGACACCTCGACGCCGCTGGGCGACGCGCTGCTCGGACACGTCCTCGCCGACCGCTATCTCGGCCCCGGCACGCATCCGGATGCGCCGACGCTGCAAGCCTGGCTGGCCCGCTGGCCGACCCTGGTCGAGGCGCCGCAGATCCACGCGCTGCTGCTGCAGCGCCTGCCGCGCGGCGCGGTGGCGCCGCCGGCGCCGGTGCTGCCCTCGCTGAGCCCGCCGCTGAGGGCCGGCGACCTGCCGGACCCGGACACCGCGCTGGGGCCGGGCCTGCGCCGCAACTGGACCCTGGACCAGCGCGTGCTCGCCGCCGCGCACAGCCGCACGCCCTACGCCGCCACCACGCTGATCGCCGCCAGCCACGTGGCGCCGGACTACGCAGCGACGCTGCGCGCGGAGGCCGGCCAGGTGCTGTTCCTCGCCAACCGCGACCAGGAAGCGTACGACACCGCGGCGCCGGCCACGCATGCCTGCGCCGGGCGGGTGAACTGCCAGGTGCCGGCGCTGGCGGGGTTCGTCGCCGGGCTCGCCGCCTGGCGCATGGACGAGCCGGATCGGGCGCGGCCGATGTTCGAGGCGGCCTGGCTTGCCCGGCGCACCACTCCCAACCTGCGCGCCGCCGCCGCCTTCTGGGCCGCGCGCGCCTACCAGACGCTGCACGACGGGCACGGCGCCGAAACCTGGCTCGCTCGCGCCGCGCGCGAGCCGGCGACGTTCTACGGTCTGCTGGCGCGGCGCATCCTCGGCATGAGCCTGCTCGGCCCGGGCACGCCCGGCACCGGCCCGATGGAGACGCTGGGCGAGGCGGATATCGACGCGCTCAAGGCCACCCCCGCCGGCGAACAGGCATTCGCGCTGCTGCAGGCCGGCAGGCGCGCCACCGCCGAGGCTGAACTAGCCCTCGCCGCCGCCTCCGAGCCCAAGCTCGCGCGCTCGGTGATGCTGGTCGCCCTGCGCGCGCACATGCCGACGCTCGCCGCGCAGGCCGCCGACCTCGCCGCCGCCATCGACGGGCAGCCGCGCGAGGCGATCCGCTTCAACGTGCCGGACTACGCGCCGCGCGGCGGCTTCACCACCGACCCCGCGCTGATCCTCGGCATCGCGCGGGCGGAGTCGAATTTCGCGACCGGGCTGGTATCGAGCGCGGGCGCCGCCGGCCTGATGCAGATCATGCCCGCGACCGCCGCCTTCGTCACCGGCGGGCGGCCCGGCAACGTGTTCGACCCCGCCGACAACCTCGCGGTCGGCGAACGCTACGTCGCCTGGCTCGGCGCCCAGCCCGGGATCGACGCCAGCCTGCTCAAGGTGCTGGCGAGCTACAACGCCGGGCCCGCGGCCTTCGCCACCTGGTCGCGCGGCATCGTCGACCACGGCGACCCGCTGCTGTTCCTGGAGGCGATCCCGATCGACGAGACCCGCGCCTTCATCCCGCGCGTGCTCACCGACGCATGGCTCTATGCCGCGCGGATGGGCCGCGTGCCCGCCTCGCTCGACGCCCTGGCGGTGGATACCTGGCCGCGCTACCGTCCCGCGCCGTAACCCGTTCCTCCGCCAAACGGATCCTGCCATGCCGATCGACGAATCCCGTCCGTTCCAGCCGGTCAACATCGCCGTGCTCACCGTCTCGGACACGCGCAGCCTCGCCGAGGATCGCTCCGGCGATACGCTGGTGGCGCGGCTCACGGCGGCGGGGCACCGCCTCGCCGACCGCAAGCTGCTGCGCGACGAGACCGACGAGATCGCCGCCCAGCTCGCGGCATGGATCGACGATCCCGCGATCGACGTGGTGATCAGCACCGGCGGCACCGGCGTCACCGGCCGCGACGTGACCCCCGAGGCGTTCGAGCGCGTGCTGGAGAAGCGCATCGAGGGCTTCGGCGAGCTGTTCCGCATGCTGAGCTACCAGACGATCGGCACCTCGACGATGCAGTCCCGCGCCCTCGGCGGCGTCGCGCGCGGCACCTATCTGTTCGCGCTGCCCGGCAGCACCGGCGCGGTCAAGGATGCGTGGGACGGCATCCTGTCCACCCAGCTCGACATCCGCCATCGCCCCTGCAACCTGGTCGAGCTGATGCCGCGGCTGCAGGAGCATCTGCGCCGGGCCGGCTGACCGCGGGCCGGGTGACCGCGGGACGGCGACATTAATGTTCTCAGTATGTTCTTGACCGGACTTCGCGAGTTCGGCAGGGTGGCGCAGGAACGAACCAGGAACATAGGCCATGATGCCGGATCGTGCCGCGCGTCCCGCCGCCACCCTCCCGTCGGGAACGGTCCTTCCCGCCTCGCTGCGGCATGGCCGCGGCGCCGTGGACAACCCGGCCAACCGCTTCGACCGGCAGAGCGTCGGCGCGTTCGACGACGGCTGGGAGTCGCTGGCGGCCTTCGCCGAGCTGCCGCCGCTCGCGACGACGCTGAGCCGGGATGCGACGCGCTCGGCGATCAGCTGGAACCAGTCGCCGGACATCGGCTTCGATCGCGCGGTCAACCCCTATCGCGGCTGCGAGCATGGCTGCATCTATTGCTATGCGCGCCCGACGCACGCCTATCTCGGCTACTCGCCCGGCCTCGACTTCGAGACCAAGCTGCTGTTCAAGCCGGAGATCGCGACCCTGCTGGAGCGCGAGCTGAGGAAGCCCGGCTACGTCGCGCGCACGCTGGCGCTCGGTTCCAACACCGATCCCTACCAGCCGGTGGAGCGCACTCTCGGGCTCACGCGCGCGGTGCTGGAGGTGCTGGAGCGCTACGGCCATCCGGTCAGCATCGTCACCAAGTCGGCGGGCGTGCTGCGCGACCTCGACATCCTCCGCCGGCTGGCGGCGCGCAATCTCGTGCGCGTGCATCTCTCGGTGACGACGCTGGACGCGGCGCTCGCGCGGGCGATGGAGCCGCGCGCCGCGACGCCCTCGCGCCGCCTTGCCGCCGTCGCCGCGCTGGCGAGCGAGGGCGTGCCGGTGTCGGTCCTGGCCGCGCCGATGATCCCCGGGCTCAACGACGCGGAGCTGGAGAGCATCCTGCAGGCGGCGGCGAGGGCGGGGGCGCGCGAGGCGGGCTATATCCTGCTGCGCCTGCCGCACGAGCTGAAATCCATGTTCGAGGCCTGGCTCGCCGAGCACCGGCCGGACCGCGCGGCGAAGGTCCTGTCGCTGATCCGCCAGACCCGGGCCGGCGGGCTCAACGACGCGCGCTTCGGCCACCGCTTCACCGGCAGCGGCGTCTATGCCGATCTTCTGGCCAGGCGCTTCCAGCGCGCCGCGCGGCAATGGGGGCTCGACCAGCACACGCCGCTGGATACGTCGCGGTTCGCGGTGCCGGAGGAGGCCAAGCCGCAGGCCGCGCAACTGTCGCTGCTCTGAAGCGGCGCGGCTCGGGGCGCGGCTCGGGGCGCGGCGCCGGCGTCAGTCCGCCTCCGGCTGCTCCGCGCGGAACGCCGCCGCCGGATAGACCCCGAGGATCCGCACCTCGCGCGAGAAGAACGACAGCTCCTCGAGCGCGCGGCGCAGCGGCGGGCTCTCCGGGTGCCCGTCCACGTCGCAGAGGAACTGCGTGGCGGTGAACTGCCCGTCGAGCATGTAGCTCTCGAGCTTGGTCATGTTGACGCCGTTGGTGGCGAAGCCGCCGAGCGCCTTGTAGAGCGCGGCGGGAACGTTGCGCACGCGGAAGATGAACGTGGTCATGATGCCGGGCTGGCTCGGCAGCAGCGGCGGGCGCTCGCGCGAGACGACGTAGAAGCGCGTCGTGTTGTGCGCGGCGTCCTCGACGTTGCGGCGCAG
Source organism: Pseudomonadota bacterium (assembly GCA_021784255.1). Lineage (GTDB taxonomy): Bacteria > Pseudomonadota > Alphaproteobacteria > Acetobacterales > Acetobacteraceae > JAJXXT01. Next base: position 5,053 of record JAJXSZ010000161.1, read on the forward strand.
GATCTGGAGGTCGAACAGCTCCGCCGCGAGTTCCGAGGCGATCGCCGCGTCTTCCTTGTTGGCCCAGCCGGCGACCTGTTCGGCCGCCCCCGCGGTGTCGGCCTCGATTACCGGGGTGAGGCCGAGCTCCTTGATCACCCGGCGCACCTGGCCGAGCGCGACGGCGTGCGAATGGGCCCGCCGCAGCCCGGCGATGGTCGCCCCTTTCGGCGCCAGCAGGCAGTGCTCGACGCGCTGGAACGCCTCGCCGACGATGACGAGCCCGCTGTCCGGCAGCAGCGCGTGGATGTCCGGCACGCGCCCCGCGAGGCTGTTCTCGCAGGGCAGCATGCCGAGCTGCGCGGCGCCGCTGCGCACCGCCTCGATCGCCGCCTCGAAGGTCTCGCATGGCAGCGTGCGCCAGCTCGGGTAGGCGCGCCGGCAGGCGAGGTCGGAATAGGCGCCGGGGCGCCCCTGGAAGGCGATTGTCTGGGTCATGGACGCAATCCTCGTTCGGCCGCCCTGGTTCGGCCAGTTCTCATCGCCGCGGCGCGAGGGCCGCGCGGGCACGCTCGAGATCGGCCGGCGTGTCGACGCCGAACGGCGCCGCCTCGACGCGGGCGCAGCCGATGCGCATGCCGGCCTCCAGCGCGCGCAGCTGCTCCAGCGCCTCGCGCATCTCCAGCGGCGATTGCGGCAGGTCGACGAAGCGGCGCAGCGCCGCCCGGCGGAAGGCGTAGATGCCGATATGGTGCCACAGCGGCCCCTCGCCGTAGGGCACCGGCGCGCGTGAGAAATACAGTCCCGCTGCCACCGTGGCGCCTGGCGCGAAGCCGCAGACCGCCTTCACCACCGACGGCGCGCTGGCTTCCGCCGCGTCGCCGATCGGTGCGACCAGGGTGGCGATGTCGAAGCCCGGATCGGCGAGCGGCGCCAGCACCGCGCGCAGATAGGCGGGCGGAATGCTCGGCAGGTCGCCCTGCAGGTTCACCACGATGTCGTGCCGGCCGGCGGGGTCGAGGGTCTGCAGCGCCGCGTCCACCCGGTCGGTGCCACGCGGCAGGTCGGGATCGGTCAAGACCGCGGTGCCGCCCGCCGCGGTGACGGCGGCGACGATCTCGGCTTCCCCCGCGGCGACGGCGGCGGGGCCGATTCCCGCTTCCTGCGCGCGGGCGAGGCAGTGGACGATCATCGGCTTGCCGTGGATGTCGGCGAGCGGCTTGCCGGGCAGCCGGGTCGCGGCCATGCGCGCGGGGATGACGACGATCGGGTTCACGCGCCTGGCCCCGGCTGGCGCGCGCATGGCTCGCTGCGGCTCATCCCCGCCGTGTAGCGCGCGGCTGGCGTGGGCAGAAGGGGGTTGGCGCGCGGCGTGAAAACCTTCCCGCCGCAGGCCCCGGCGGCTTGATGCGGCGACGCTGCATCCATATGGTGCGGCGCAACCTGAAACCCCGTGGCGCGCGGCGTTGCCGCACGCCCGGCGAAGCGGAGCGGCGCGGATGAAAAGCATGGACGTCAACAAGGCCATTGCAGCCGTTCTGGTATCGGGGATCGCCTTCATGGTGACCGGCTTCATCGCCGATGGGCTGGTGGTGAGCCACGAGCTGACGAAGCCGGCGATCAAGATCGAGACCGCCCAGAGCAGCGCCCCGGCCGCCGCCGCGAAGCCGGCCGGCCCGGCGCCGATCCTCGGGCTGCTGGCCAGCGCGGACGTCAAGGCCGGGCAGGCGGAGGTGACGCATATCTGCGCCGCCTGCCACACTTATAACGAAGGCGGAAAGACGCTGGTCGGGCCCAATCTCTACGGCGTCGTCGGCCGCAAGCAGGGCACCGAGGCGGGCTTCTCCTACAGCGACGCGTTCAAGGCCAAGCTGAAGGCCACCTGGACCTACGCCGCGCTGAATATCTGGCTCGATGCGCCGATGAAGGAGGTGCCCGGCACCCGCATGGCCTTCGCCGGCATCGCCAATCCCAAGGAGCGGGCGGACGTGATCGCCTTCCTGCGCACGCTGTCGAAGACCCCGCTGCCGCTGCCCACCGCGGCGGAGATCGCCGCCGAGGCGCCGAAGCCGGCGGCCGCGGCGCCGGCCGCCGCCGAGCCCGCGGCGCCGCCGGCTGCGACCGCGCCC
>JAJXSZ010000162.1 GCA_021784255.1 Pseudomonadota bacterium
TTGGCCCTCGATCGCGAAGTCGATCATCATGATCGCGTTCTTCTTCACGATCCCCATCAGCAGCACGATGCCGACCAGGGCGACGATGGTCAGCGACTCCCCGCTCGCCATCAGCGCCAGCAGCGCGCCGATCCCCGCCGAGGGCAGCGTCGAGATGATCGTCACCGGATGGATCAGGCTTTCGTAGAGCACGCCGAGCACGATGTAGATGACGATGACGGAGGCGAGGATCAGCCACGGCTCGCTTGCCAGCGAGCGCTGGAACTCGGCGGCGTCGCCGGCATAGCTGCCGGTGATGCTGGCCGGCATCCCGAGCGCGGCCTGCGCCGCATCGATCGCCGCGACCGCGTCGCCCAGCGCGTGGCCCGGCGCGAGGTTGAACGACAGCGTCACCGACGGGAACTGTCCCTGATGCGTGATCACCAGCGGCGCCGTTGTGCGCGCGATGGTGGCGAACGCCGTCAGCGGCACCTGCGCGCCCCCCGCCCCCGGCACGCGCAGCAGCGCCAGCCGCCGCGGGTCCGCCTGCCAGGAGGGATCGGCCTCCAGCACGACGCGATACTGGTTCGCCTGCCCGAAAATGGTCGAGATCTGCCGCTGCCCGAACCCGTCGTAGAGCACGTCCTGCACCGACTGCATCGACACGCCGAGCCGCATCGCCGTATCGCGGTTGACGGTGATCTGCAGCCGCGCGCCGCCCGCCACCTGGTCGGTCGCGACGTCGGCGAGTGCGGGCGAGGCGGCGAGGCGGGCGGCCAGCAGCGGCGCCCAGTGCGCGAGCTCGGCCGCATCCGTGTCGACCAGCGTATACTGGAACTGCGTCGAGCTCGCCCGCGCGCCGATCTGGATGTCCTGCACCGGGCGCAGCAGCACCGAGAGCCCGGGGATCGTTTCGAATTGCCGCCGCAGCCTCGCCGCGACCTCGGCCGCGCTCGCGCGCCCCGAGGCGAGCGGCTTGAGCGCGATGGTGATCTGCCCGGCGTTCGGCGTCGCGTTGACGTCGCCGACGCCGACGAAGCTGACCACGCCGCTCACCGCCGGGTCGTGCATCGCCATCGCCGCGGCCCGCGCCTGCAGTCCCGCCAGGCGCGGGATCGAGATGTCCGGCGCGCCCGCGGTCGAGGCGACGATCAGCCCGGTGTCCTGCAGCGGCAGGAACCCCTTGGCGATCGCGCCATAGAGCAGCAGCGTGCCGGCGAGCGTCGCCGCCGCGGTGACCAGCATCGCCCGCTCGTGGCGCAGCGACCAGTGCAGGCTGCGCGTATAGTGGCGCAGCAGCCAGCCGAACCCCGCCTCGGTCAGCCGCACCATCCGCCCCTGGCCGTGCCCGGCCCTGAGCACCTGCCCGCACATCATCGGCGTCAGCGTCAGCGACACCACCGCGGAGACCAGCACCGCGACCGACAGCACGATCGAGAAGGCGCTGAACAGCCGCCCGACGATGCCCGGCATGAACAGCAGCGGAATGAACACCGCGACCAGCGAGACCGTCAGCGAGACGATGGTGAAGCCGATCTGCCGGCTGCCGCGCAGCGCCGCCTCGAACGGCGCCACCCCGGCCTCGATGTAGCGCATCACGTTCTCGATCATCACGATCGCGTCGTCGACGACGAACCCGGTGGCGACGGTCAGCGCCATCAGCGACAGGTTGTCGAGCCCGAGCCCGAGCAGCGCCATGATGCCGAACGTGCCGACCAGCGACAGCGGCAGCGCCACCGCCGGCACCAGCGTCGCGCGCACCGAACCCAGGAAGGCGAAGATCACCAGCACGACCAGCGCGATCGACAGCAGCAGCGTCGCCTGCACGTCGTTGACGCTGGCGCGGATGGTCGCGGTGCGGTCGACCACGATCGACAGCCGGATCGCCGGCGGCAGCGCGCGCTGCAGCGCCGGCAGGGCGGCGCGCACCGCGCCGACGGTGGCGACGATGTTGGCCCCCGGCTGGCGCTGGATGTCGAGCACCACCGCTTTCCTGCCGTCGTGCCAGGCCTCGACGCGGTCGTTCTCCAGCCCCGCGACGACGCTGCCGACATCGGCGAGGCGGACCGGCGCGCCGTTGCGCCAGGCGATGACGAGGTCGCGGTAGGCGCTGGCATCGACGAGCTGGTCGTTGGCGCCGAGCGCCACCGCCTGCTGCGGCCCGTCGAAACCGCCCTTGGCGCCGTTGGCGTTGGCGGCGACGATGGCGCTGCGCACATCCTCCATCGACAGCCCGTAGCTCGCGAGCCGGGCGGGATCGACGCGCACCCGCACCGCCTGGCGCATCGCGCCCATCACGCTGACGCGCCCCACTCCCGCGATCTGCGCCAGCTTCGGCTGCAGCAGCGTGTCCGCGGCATCGGCCACCGCCTGGATCGGCAACGTATCGGAGGCGAGCGCGATGGTCAGGATCGGCGCGTCCGCCGGGTTCACCTTGGAATAGGTCGGCGGATAGGGCAGCCCCTGCGGCAGCGTGCCGCCGGCGGAGTTGATCGCCGCCTGCACGTCCTGCGCCGCGTTGTCGATGTTGCGCGACAGCGCGAATTGCAGCGTGATCGTGCTCGTCGTCTCGGCGCTGGTCGAGGTCATCGTGTCCAGCCCCTGGATCTGCCCGAACTGCCGCTCGAGCGGCGCGGTCAGCAGCTTCTCCACCGTCTCCGGGCTCGCCCCCGGCAGCGCCGTGGTCACGACGATGGTCGGGAAGTCGACCTCCGGCAGGGCCGAGACCGGCAGCGACGCATAGCCGAGCAGGCCCGCGAGCAGCACCGCGACCGCGAGCAGCCCGGTCGCGATCGGGCGGCGGATGAAGAGCTCGGAGATGTTCACGCCGCGCCCGCCCGCCTCACGCGGCGGGCTTCGCCGGCGGCAGCACCGTCACCGCCCGCCCATCCGAGAGCCGCGACGTCCCGTCGGTCACCACCTCCTCGCCCGCCTTGAGCCCCGCCGTCACCACGACCAGCCCGGCTTCCCGCGTCCCGGTGGTGATCGCCCGGCGCACCGCCTTGCCCGCCTGCACGACAAACACGAACGCGCCGTCCGGCCCCTGCTGCACCGCGATCGCGGGGATCGTCACCGCTCCCTTCACCGTGCTCGCCAGCAGCCGCACGGTGACGAACGCCCCCGGCCAGAGCGCGAGGCCGGTATTGGGGAACTCGGCCTTCAGCTTGATCGTCCCGGTGCTCTGATCGACCTGGTTGTCGAGCACCTTGAGCGTGCCGCGGTCGAGCACCTTGGCCGTGCCGTCCTGTGGCTCGGCCAGAATCGTGACCGGCCCCGCCGCCATCGCCGCGGCGACCTGCGGCAGTTGCTGCTGCGGCAGCGTGAAGAGGACGTCGATCGGTTGCAGTTTCGCAATGACCACCAGCGCGGTCGAGGTCTGCACGACGTTGCCCGCGTCCACCTGGCGGATCCCGAGCCGGCCCGAGATCGGCGCCGTGATCGTGGTGTAGGAGAGGTTGGTGCGCGCGTTCATGATCTGCGCGTCGTCCTGCTGGATCAGCGCCTTGTCCTGCGCCACCGCCGCCTTGGCGGTGTCCGCCTGCTGCTGGGAGGTGTAGGAGTTGGTCGCCAGCTTCTGGTAGCGCGCGGCGTTCAGCTCGTCGTTGGCCAGCGTCGCCTGGTCCTGCGCCTTCTTGGCCAGCACCTGGTCGAGGGCGGCCTGGTAGGTCCGCGGGTCGATCATCGCCAGCACCTGGCCGCGCTCGACGTTGTCGCCCTCGTGGAACAGGACTTTCAGCAGCTTGCCGCTGACCTGCGGGGTGATGGTCACGCTCGCCGAGGCCTGCACCGTGCCCAGCCCGTCGAGATAGACGGCGACGTCGTGGATCGCCGCCGGCGCGGCGCCGACCGGCACCGGCGCCAGCGCCGCCGTCCTGGGCGCGGTGGGCGCGCGCATGGCCAGGCGCCAGGCCACCAGCGCCGCGACGGCGAGCACCAGCAGCAGGCCGAGACGTTTCATGCCGGTTCCTTCATAGGATTCCCTGGAACAGCGGATGCGCCGGCGTCGGCACATCGGCCACCGACCAGCCGCCGCCCAGCGCCTTGTACAGCGCGACCAGCGAGGTCAGCCGCGCCAGGCGCACCTGCGAGAGCGTGTCGAGGTCGGCATAGAGCGTCTGCTGCGCCTGCAGCGAGGTGACGATGTTCACCGTCCCGGCCAGCAGCTGTGCCCGCGCGATCCCGGCCGCCCTGCGCGCGGTCTCGACCGCGACCCGTTCGAGCCGCTCCTGCGCCGTCGCCAGCCGGTAGGCCGCCGCCGCGTTCTCGACGTCGGTGAACGCCTGCACCACCGCCTTGCGGTAACCGGCGACCAGCTCGGTGAAGCGCGCGCGGTCCTGGCGCACCTGGGCCGCGATGGCGCCGTTGTCGAACACGGTCTGCACCGCCGAGGCCGCGGCGGTCGCGAACAGGCTGCCCGGCCCAAACAGCGTGGACAGCGCGAGCGTGCTCCACCCGGCGCTGCCGGTCAGCGTCACGTCGGGGAAGAACGCGGCCCGGGCCGCGCGCAGGTTGGCGTTGGCGGCAATCAGCTGCGCCTCCGCCGAGGCCACGTCCGGCCGCCGTTCGAGCAGCGCCGAGGGCAGGCCCGGCGCCACCTCCGGCAGCGCGATCGTGGCCAGCCGCTCGGGCGGGATGCTGATCCGCTCCGGCACCTCGCCCACCAGCACGCCAAGCCCGTTGATGGTCTGCTCGAGTTGCGATTGCAGCGCCGGGATGCCGGCGCGCAGCCCCGCGACCAGCGCCTGCTGCTGGGCGACGTCGAGCGCCGAGTTGACCCCGGCGGCCTGGCCCGCCTCGATCGCCGCCAGGATCGTTTCGGATGCGACAAGGTTGCGCCTGGCGATCGAAATCCGGTCCGCATACCCAACCGCCTGGAACCAGGTCGTGGCGATGGAGGCGACCACGGTCAGTGCAACCGTCGCGGCATCGTAACGGCTCTGCAGCGCCGCCGCCAGCGCCGACTGCCGGCTCGCGCGCAGCCGGCCCCAGAGGTCGATCTCGTAGGAGGCGCTCGGGGCGAGGCTGTAGCTCCGGCTCTCCACGTACCGCTTGCCGGGGCCGGAAGTGACGAAGGTGCGGCTCCAGCTGTCCTTGGCCGCGGCCGAGACGGTGGGCAGCAGCGCCGCCCCGGCGATCCGCAGCGCCGCGTTCGCCTCGATCACCCTGGCCGCCGCCGCCGCGATGTCGAAGCTGTGCGCGCGCGCCGTGGCGATGAGCCGGTCGAGGGCGGGCGAGCGGAACCCCTGCCACCAGTCCGCGGCCGGCCATACCGCCGCGCCATCCACCCCCGCCTCGCGGAAGCGCGCCGGCATGCCCACCCCCGGCCGGCGATAGGCCGGCCCCAGCGCGCAGGCGCCCAGCACCGCCGGCAGGGTCATGGCCGGCAGGAGCGTGGCCGGAAGGGCGAGGGCGAAGCCGCGGCGGGAGAGCGATGACGTCATGGATCCTCGTCGCGGGGCATGCTGGGCGGGATATGGCGGGAAGGCAGCCGCCGGCAAGCCGCCAGAGCGTATCCAAATGCAACCGCCCGATGTCTATTCCAGGGCGAGCAGCCGTTCGGCGAGCCGCAGATGCGGCCGGTCGATCATCTTGCCGTCGAGCGCGAACACCCCCGCGCCCGGGTTCGCGGCAAATCCCGCCACCACGCGCCGCGCCCAGTCCAGCCGCGCCGCGTCCGGCGTGAACACCTCCGCGACCGGCGCCACCTGGTCGGGATGGATACACAGCTTGCCGGCGAACCCGTCCGCCGCCGCCGCCAGCGCCTCGCGCCGCAGCCCCTCGGGGTCGCGTGGGTCGGGCCAGGGTGTGTCCAGCGCCGGCACCCCGCAGGCCGCCGCCGCCAGCAGCAGCAGCCCCCGCGCCGTCACCGTCGCCGCCGGGTAGGCGCCGCCGGGAAGGCGAGGGGAGGTGGCGAGGTCGGCGGCCAGGTCCTCCGCCCCGAAGCACAGGCCGACCAGCCGCTTCGCCCCGACCAGCGTTCCCAGCGCCAGCACCGCGGCCGCGGTCTCGGTGGCGATCGGCAGCACCTTGATGCCGCCCTCGGCCAGCCCGGCGGCGGCCTCGAGCGCGCCGAGCTGGCGGTCCAGCACCGCCAGCTCGGCGCCGCCCGCGCATTTCGGCAGCATGATCGCGTCCGGCGCGCCCGGCACCACGGCGGCGAGGTCGGCGAGGTGGTGCGCGCTGCCCGCCGGGTTGACGCGCACGATCACGCCCGCGCGCCCGACCCCCGGCAGCATCGCCCGCAGCGCCTCCCGCGCCGCCGCCTTGCGCGCCTCGGCCACCGAATCCTCGAGGTCGAGGATCACTGCGTCGGCCGGGCCGGCCAGCGCCTTCGCCATCTTCCGCTCGGAGTCCGCCGGGGCGAACAGCGGGTTGCGCAGCCTCATCGCGCCGATCATGCTCCCCGCCTCACGCCGCCGGCCGCTTGCGCATCAGCGCCTGCCGCAGACACGTGGCGACCAGCGTCCCCGCCTGGTTGAAAGCCTCGTGGCGGAAGGTCACGATCCCGCAATCCGGCCGCGACCGGCTCTCCCGCGCCACCACCACCGTCGTCGTCGTGCGGATCGTATCCCCCGCGAACACCGGCGCCGGAAACGCCACCTCGGTCATGCCGAGATTGGCGATGGTCGTGCCCATGGTCAGGTTGTGCACGCTCATCCCGATCATCAGTCCGAGCGTGAACAGCGAGTTCACCAGCGGCCGGCCGAACTCCGTCGCGCGCGCGAACTCGGCGTCGAGGTGCAGCTTCTGCACGTTCATCGTCATCGAGCAGAACAGCACGTTGTCCGCTTCCGTCACCGTGCGGGTCCACTCCGCCTCGATGACCCGCCCCTGCGTCAGCTCCTCGAACCACAGCCCCGCCATCGCCCGCCCCCGCGCCGGTTGCGCCCAGCGCGATACGGCAGAACCAACCCAGCGACAACCGCGCCAGCCGGGGCGCCAGCCGGGACGCCATTGCCGGAGCCAGGTTCCTTTGTCTCAGCCGCGCAATGGCGACGGACGAAGATCCCCCCCGTTCCGGCTGCCCATCACCCGACCCCGACGGCCCCCCGTAACCAGGCGCCAGCCTCCGCAATCGCCTGCCGGGCCCCCGCGACCGCCCCCGCCTGCCGCCAGAACCCATGCGCCATCCCCCGATGCACGGGCGCCGCGCACCGTCCTCCGGCCGCCAGAATCTTT
>JAJXSZ010000163.1 GCA_021784255.1 Pseudomonadota bacterium
TTTGCGGGCCGGGGCATGCTGAGGCGTTCCTGATGGGAAGGAGAGATATATGACGATTCCGAAACGAAATCTCGGCAGGAATGGTGCCGCCGTCACCGCGGTTGGCCTCGGCTGCATGTCCTTCTCCGGCGTTTACGGCGAGGCGGATGATGCCGTTTCCGAAGCGCTGGTTCAGCGCGCCATCGACGCGGGCTGCAACCATATCGACAGCTCCGACATGTATGGCTGGGGCCACAACGAGACGCTGCTTGGTCGCGCGCTGAAGGGGCGGCGGGATCGTGTGGTGCTGGCGACGAAGTTCGGCCAGGTGCGGCGCGACGGCCAGCCGAACGGCGTCAACGGCAGGCCGGACTACGTGATCGCCTGCTGCGAGGCGAGCCTCAGGCGCCTGGGCGTCGAGACGATCGACCTCTATTACCAGCACCGGGTCGATCCCGAGACGCCGATCGAGGAGACGGTCGGCGCCATGGCGCGGCTGGTGACCCAGGGCAAGGTCCGCCATCTCGGACTCTCGGAGGCAGCGCCACCGACCATCCGGCGCGCCCACGCCATCCACCCCATTGCAGCCGTGCAGAGCGAGTATTCGATTCTTTATCGCAATGATGCCGAGGAGACGCTGGCCACCACCCGCGCGCTGGGCATTTCCTTCGTCGCCTATGCCCCGCTCGGCCGCGGCCTGCTCACGGGCACGTATACCGACGTCGCGCAGGTCGGCGCGCGGCAGGCGGCACATCCGCGCTTCCAGGGCGAGAATTTTGCCCGCAACCGCGCTCTGGTGGACAAGCTTGTCGCCATCGCGAAGGAGAAAGGGTGCACGCCGGGCCAGCTCGCGATCGCCTGGGTGCTTGCCCAGGGCGAGGACGTCGTGGCCCTTGCCGGCACGCGTTCCTGGCCGCGCTTCCAGGAGAATCTGGGTGCTGCGAATGTCGCACTCAGCGCCGCCGAGCTCGGGCGCCTCGAAGCCGCCATCCCGAAGGGCGCGGCCGCGGGCACCCGATATCCGGCTGCCGGCATGAAGGCGGTCTATCTCTAGCGCAACCTCCAATCTGTCTGAGCCTGTCCGGCCCGGGCAGACCGGAGACCAGTTGCTCTAAATTCCAAGTTCCCCAGAGCAAGCCCCCGAGAGCAAGCCCCCGAGAGCAAGAAATCCGGCCAGCTGCTTCGATCCGGTCGGACTTGGCTCTGGCTTTCAGAGCCCCATGGCCTGGCGCATGAAGAAGCGCTTCAACGGCGGCAGCCGGTGCACGGCGGCGAGCCCGAGGTCCCGCACCAGGCGAATCCTGGGATTGTCGTTGCTGAACAGACGGTCCAGTGCATCGGTTGCGGCAAGCATCCGGATCACGGCGGGCCGGCGGCGGCGCTGGTAGTCGGCGAGCAGGCCGCGATCGCCGGGGTCGTCCACGCCCGCCAGCATCTCGGCCAGAACGCCGACGTCCTGAAAGCCGACATTGAGTCCCTGGCCGGCGATCGGGTGCATGCCGTGGGCCGCGTCGCCGACCAGCACCAGGCGCGTGTCGTGGTAGCGGTGCGCGTGCAGCAGGCTGAGCGGATAGGACCAGCGGCGCCCTACCAGCCGGATGCGGCCGAGATGGCCGCCCATACGGCGCGCGATCTCTGATTCCAGCCGCCCGGCGGTGCATGCCATCATTGCCTTCGCCACCTCGGGCCGTTCCGTCCAGACCAGCGCCGACAGGTTTTCCCCATCCGGTCCCGGCGCCAAGGGCAGCTGCGCGAACGGTCCCGGCGGCAGGAAATGTTCCAGCGCCACGCCATCGTGCGGATGCTCATGCGCGATGGCGCACACGACGCCGTGCTGGCGGTAGGCCAGCCGCGTAACGCCGATCCCCGCCGCCTCGCGCAACGGGCTGGCACGTCCCTCGGCCGCCGCCACCAGTCGTGCCGAGACGAGTGTCCCGTCGCCGAGCGTGAGCCGCGCGCCCTGCGCGTGGCGCTCCACCACGGCTGTTGCCGGTGCGAAGACCTGGATTCGCGGATGCGCCGCCAGCCGCGCGTTCAGCGCCATGCGCAGGCTCCGCGCCTCGACCATCCAGCCGAATGCCTCGATCGCGCCGTCCGGCTCCGCCCCGGCCAGTTCCGCGACGTCGAAATGCAGGAAAAACGGCGACGCCGGCTGGCCGGGCCGGCCGTCGGACACGCGGATTTCGCGAATCGGACCTGGTTCGAGCGGCAGCGCATCCCACAGGCCGGCCGCCGCCATGATGCGCTGGGAGGCAAGCGCGATCGCATAGGCCCGGCCGTCGAAATCCGGGTGCTCCATCGGCGGCAGCGCGGCACGATCCAGCACCGCGACCGCCATGCCGGTCTGCGCCAGCCGCAGCGCGAGCGTGCCGCCGACCGGGCCTGCCCCCACCACGGCGACGTCCACCTCCACGTGCTGGCTCATCGCCGACCTGCTCCTTCTCCGGGCCATGCGGCGCGCCGACGCCGGCCCCGCCATGCGCAAGACTGCCCGTTGTTTGGGCAACCGGCTGCTTTCTTCTGCCTCAATGCCAGTCGGACGACAATCCGTGGGCCGTTGGCGGCGCGTGGCACGGTTCTTGTTAGCGCTCTTCGCGTTGTCCGCTGTCGAACGTTGCGCGGGCGGCAAGGAGACACAGCAACTAGGGCCGCTGCATGAAGCTGATCACGCCGATCATCAAGCCTTTCTCGCGCCGCGGGTGATCGAGGCGATGTCCAAGGCCACGCACACCGGCAGGATCGGCGACGGCAAAATTCTCGTCCGCGATCTCGAACGGGCGGCGCGCATCCGCACCGGCAAAACTGACGCTCAAGCGCTCTAACCGCAGCCAGGGAACTCAAATCTCATGACGAAGCTCAAGAACGCGGTCCTCCTCGCGTTGCTGCCGCTGCTGATCTCGGCCCCGGCCTTGGCCGACACCGCGCCCCCCAAGATCGATTCCGGCGACACCGCGTGGATGCTGACATCCACCGCGCTGGTGCTGATGATGACGATCCCGGGCCTCGGCCTGTTCTATGCCGGGATGGTTCGAAAGAAGAACGTCCTGGCCACCCTGATGCAGTCCTTCGCCATCACCTGCCTCGTCACCATGACGTGGATGATTGCCGGCTACAGCCTCGCCTTCACCAATGGCAGTCCCTACATCGGCGACCTCTCGCGCTTCCTGCTCTCCGGCATGGGCGCTGCCTACGACAAAGGCAGTTCGCTGGCGCCGACCATTCCCGAGTCGGTTTTCATGATGTTCCAGATGACGTTCGCCATCATCACGCCGGCCCTCATTGCCGGTGCCTTCGCCGACCGGATGAAATTTTCGGCACTGTGCGTCTTCATTGTTGCCTGGTCGCTGGTCGTCTATGCGCCGGTCGCGCATTGGGTGTGGAGCAGCACCGGCTGGGAGGCCAATATCGGCATCGAAGACTACGCCGGCGGCACCGTCGTGCACATCAACGCGGGCATCGCGGGACTCGTGTGCGCTCTCGTCCTCGGCAAGCGCGTCGGTTACGGCTCTGAAAACATGTCACCCTACAATGTTGCCTACGCCGTGATCGGCGCCGCGCTGCTCTGGGTCGGCTGGTTCGGTTTCAATGCCGGCTCCGCGCTGACCTCGGGCGCCCGCGCGGGCATGGCGATGACGGTGACGCAGATCGCCACCGCCGCCGCGGCGCTCGCCTGGATGCTCGCCGAGTGGATCAAGCAGGGTAAGCCCTCGGTGCTCGGCATCGCGTCGGGCGCCGTCGCCGGCCTCGTTGCGATCACCCCGGCCTCGGGCTTCGTGCTGCCCGGCCCGGCGATCATCATCGGCGTTGTCGCGGGCGTGATCTGCTACGTCGCTGCGACGACGGTGAAACACGCGTTCGGCTATGACGACAGCCTGGACTGCTTTGGCGTGCACGGCGTCGGCGGTGTCGTGGGCGCGCTGCTCACCGGCGTCTTCGCGTTCGGGCCGTTCACCGCCAAGCCGCAGCTTCCCGGCGGGTTCGCGCAGCTCGAAGTGCAGGCGATCGGCGTGGTGGTCACGCTGCTCTACTCCGGCATCGTCTCCTTCATTCTCCTCAAGGCGATCGACGCGACGCTCGGCTTGCGGGTGACGGCGGAGGAGGAGCGCGAGGGTCTGGATATCGCACTGCACGGCGAGCAGCTCGGCTGATCCGCGCCGTCGGGCCCTGGTGACAGGAAACCCCCGCCGCGAGGCGGGGGTTTTCGTGCTGCGGAGGGGGCCTGGCGAGGTCCGGGCCGGGCCGTCGCCGAGGATCGGGCCGGCGCCGCCTGGCGATGCGGTGCGGCCGCACCGGCGAACGCGCCGGGGCAGCGGCGGCGACGGTTGAACCCGACGCCAGTTTTGTCGATCGAGGCCCCGGGGCGGGCCGTGAGTCTGCCCGTACCAGGCGGGGCGTACCCGGAGGGGGTGGCTTTTCCATGCCCCGGGCGCTTGCCCTGCTTTCCGTTTCGTGGCTTGTCCCGGCGCGACGGCCCCTCATCTAGGGGGCAGACCCCACGAACCGGATGGACTCATGGAAACGCTGATTGGCCAGACGCCCACGCCCAGCGGTACAGCGCCCAACGGCGCGGACGCGATGATCGTCGAGGGAGACCAGAAGAATTTCATGCGCGACGTCATCGAGGCGTCGCGCACGCTTCCGGTCCTGGTGGATTTCTGGGCGACCTGGTGCGGTCCCTGCAAGGCGCTGACACCGGCACTCGAGAAGGTGGTGCGCGCGGCGAACGGGCGGGTGAAGCTGGTCAAGATCGATATCGACCGCAACCAGGCCCTGGTGCAGCAGCTCGCCGGCCTCGGCCTGCCCTTGCAATCCGTCCCCACGGTCGCAGCGTTCTGGCAGGGGCAGATTGCCGACCTGTTTCAGGGCGCGCTGCCCGAGAGCGACATACGCCGCTTCGTCGAGACGCTGCTCAAGATGGCGGGTGGCGCGATGCCGTCCGCCGACCTGCTTGCCGAGGCCCGCGCCGCGGCCGAGGAAGGCAAGCACGAGGAGGCGGCCGAACTCTTCGCTGCCCTGATCGAGGCCGAGCAGGAGAAGCCCGAGGGTTGGGCCGGCCTGGCCCGCGCGCTGCTCGCCCTTGGTCGCGAGGAGGAGGCGAAGCAAACCCTCGATGACGTCCCGGCCAAGATCGCCGACCATGCCGAGATCACGGCCGCCCGTTCGGCGATCGCCGTCGCGGTCGAAGGCCGTGGCGCGCGCGGGCAGCTCGGTGCGTTCGAGGCCCGCCTGGCCGCCAACCCCGCCGACCACCAGGCACGCTACGACCTCGCGACCGCGCTGAACGCCGCAGAAAAGAGGGAGGAGGCGGCGGAGGCGCTGCTTGAGATCATCCGCCGCGACCGCGCCTGGAACGAAGACGCGGCACGCCTGCAATTGCTCAAGTTCTTCGAGGCCTGGGGTTTCGACGATCCGGCGACGCTGGCTGCCCGCCGCAAGCTGTCGGCGATCCTGTTCAGCTAGGCGACCGATGTGACGCCGCCGGACCCCGGTCGGGAGCTGCCGGGCGCATTTCCCGTCTTCCCGCTCAGCGGCGCCTTGTTGCTGCCGCGCGGGCGCCTGCCGCTCAATATCTTCGAGCCGCGCTACAAGGCGATGGTGGAAGATGCGCTGGGTGAGCGGCGGCTGATGGCGATGATCCAGCCCGACCCGACGCTTGGAAGCAGCGCCATCGGTCCCGGCCTATATGCGGTGGGTTGCCTCGGCCGCATCTCCTCCTTCGCGGAAACCGAGGATGACCGCTATCTCATCACGCTCACGGGGATTGCCCGGTTCCGCGTCGCGGTGGAACTGCCGATGCGGCGCGGCTACCGGCGCGTGCGAGCCGACTGGGGACCGTTTTCTGCGGTTGATCTGGCCGCGCCCGCGCCGGGCGGCTTCGACCGCGCGACCCTGGTGGCCGCGCTGCGGGGCTTTTTTGCCCGCCGCGGGATACAGGTGGACTGGCAGGCCGTGGAGCAGATGTCCGATGACGGGCTGCTGACGACCCTCGCGATGGTCTGTCCGTTCGCGCCGGCCGAAAAGCAGGTGCTGCTGGAGGCGCCGGATGTCGCCACGCGCGCCCGCGACCTGCTGGCGCTGCTGCTCATCGGTGCGCATGGTCCGGCCGGGGATGCCGCCGAGGAACCGGGTCAGCCAAGCTGATGCCGCGAGCGCGCGCACCCGGCTCCGGGTCGTCCAAGGCGGCCAAAGCGGAGCCATCCACGGACCGGGCCTCGAGACGCGCTGTGCCGACGCTGCATCTGGTGAAACTGGCCGTGGGTGCACGCGATGTCGCCGATATGCGCGACTGGCAGAAGCAACGCCTGGCGCGCGAGGGCAGCCTCGGTCACGTCACCCGCAGCCGGCCCACGCGCGCGGCGGAACTGCTCGCCGGCGGCTCGATCTACTGGGTGGTCGCCGGCAGCCTCTGCGTGCGCCAGCGGCTGCTCGCGATCGAGCCGGTGACGGGCCAGGATGGCAGCGCGATGACCCGCCTGGTACTGGACCCGAAACTCGTTCCGGTGATGCCGCGGGCGATGAAGCCGTTCCAGGGCTGGCGCTACCTGCCGGCGGAGGCGGTGCCGGCGGATGTCGTGAAGACCCGCCGCGCCGCGGGTGAGGCCAGGCTGCCCGAGGCGATGGCCCGATCGCTGCGCGAACTCGGGCTGCTGTAGGACCTTTGAATCCAGAGCAAGATATCTTCGGCCCGCCGCAGCCGGGCCGGCTTCGGCCGATCGGAGGCTGCTCTAGGCAGCGTCGGCCGCCACGGATCGCGATGAAGGTGCAATATCCTTCAAGTTGCCGAGTCGCGGGACGGGCCCGGCCGCGTCGTTCTGGCGCGTTCCTGGAAAAGCCGGGGGCCAGGGGAATCGACAAGGTCATCGGCCTGCGAGGATCCCCTTCGAGCTGGCCCGTGAACGCTTTGGCGGGCATTTGCAGGTCGTCGTGCGCGATCCGCAGGAGGCGGACGACCTGCGCGTTCACGACGTCAACTGCGCGAGCGCTCCGGCTCTTCCACATTGTGGAGCTTGGCGCGCCGATCAGGGTCGAGGGCGCCATGACGTTCTGAGGTCGGCGCGTCCGCGCGAGGACGCGAGCGACGACGGAATCGGGGCGACGACGGAATCGGGGCGGCGATGGAAT
>JAJXSZ010000164.1 GCA_021784255.1 Pseudomonadota bacterium
GTGTTCCTGGTCTGAAACCAGGCGGCCGGGCGGGGACTGGCACCGGCGACGGCGCAACGCGCCGCCCCGGTCGCGCGCCTGGCGGCCATACCGGACGTGCCCGGCGCCAGATGGGCCCGGCGCCAGTCCGACAGAGGGCCCGCTCCAAACGAGAGCGGCGCCGCGGTTGCCCCGCGGCGCCGCCCAGCTACGCCGATCGACCGGACGTCAGCGCAGGTCGAAGCGGTCGGCGTTCATGACCTTGGTCCAGGCCGCCACGAAGTCGCGCACGAACTTCCCGGCGTTGCCGTCGCTGGCATAGACCTCCGACAGCGCCCTTAGCTGAGAGTTCGAGCCGAACACCAAGTCCACTCGGGTCGCGGTCCACTTGACCGCGCCGGTCCTGCGGTCGCTGCCCTCGAAGATGTCGCCGGCCGCGGAGAGCGGCTTCCAGCTCGTCGCCATGTCGAGCACGTTGGTAAAGAAGTCGTTGGTGAGCTGGCCCGGCCGCGACGTGAAAACCCCGTGCCTGGCGCCGCCGACATTGGCGCCAAGCACCCGCAAACCGCCCACCAGCACCGTCATCTCCGGCGCCGTCAGCGTCAGCAGCGCGGCCTTGTCGACCAGCATCTCCTCCGCCGCCACGCCGACATCCGCCTTGAGGTAGTTGCGGAAACCGTCGGCGACGGGCTCGAGCACCGCGAAGGAGGCAGCATCGGTCTGCGCGGCGGTGGCATCCGTGCGGCCCGGCGCGAAGGGCACCGTCACCGCATGGCCCGCCGCCTGCGCCGCCTTCTCGATCGCGGCGCCGCCGCCGAGCACGATGAGATCGGCGAGCGAGACCCGCTTGCCGCCGGCCGCGCCGGCATTGAACGCCTTCTGCACGCCCTCCAGCGCCGCCAGCACCCTGGCGAGTTGCGCCGGCTGGTTCACCGCCCAGTCCTTCTGCGGCGCGAGGCGGATGCGCGCACCATTAGCGCCGCCGCGCATGTCCGTGCCGCGGAAGGTGGCGGCCGCGGCCCACGCCGTCGCCACCAGTTCGGCGACGGCGAGCCCGCTCGCCAGGATCTTCGCCTTCAGCGCCGCGATGTCGGCGGCATCGACCAGCTTGTGGTCAACCGCCGGCAGCGGGTCCTGCCAGATCAGCGCCTCGGTCGGCACCTCGGGGCCGAGGTAGCGCGCGCGCGGCCCCATGTCGCGATGCGTGAGCTTGAACCAGGCGCGGGCGAAGGCGTCCGCGAACTGGTCCGGGTGCTGGTGGAACCGGCGGGAGATCTTCTCGTAGGCAGGATCCATACGCAGCGACAGATCCGTCGTCAGCATCGCCGGCAGGCGCTTCCGGGCGGGATCGAACGGATCGGGAATGATCGCCTCGGCGCCCTTGGCGGTCCACTGGTAGGCGCCCGCCGGGCTCTTGGTCAGCTCCCACTCGTAGCCGAACAGGATGTCGAAGAAGCCGTTGCTCCACCGGGTCGGCTGCGTGGTCCAGACGACTTCGAGGCCGCTGGTGATCGCATCGCCCGCCTTGCCGCTGGCGTAGCTCGATTGCCAACCCAGCCCCATCGCCTCGATCGGGGCGGCCTCCGGCTCGCGGCCGACCAGCGCCACGTCGCCGGCACCATGCGTCTTGCCGAAGGTATGGCCGCCGGCGATCAGCGCCACCGTCTCCTCGTCGTCCATCGCCATGCGTGCGAAGGTCTCGCGAATGTCGATCGCCGCCGCCACCGGGTCGGGCTTGCCGTTCGGGCCCTCGGGGTTGACGTAGATGAGGCCCATCTGCACGGCCCCGAGCGGGTTCTCGAGCTGGCGCTCGCCGCTGTAGCGCTGGTCGCCGAGCCAGGCCTTCTCCGAGCCCCAGTAGATGTCCTCCGGCTCCCACACATCGGCACGCCCGCCGGCAAAGCCGAACGTCTTGAAGCCCATGGATTCGAGCGCGACATTGCCGGCCAGGATCATGAGGTCGGCCCATGAAAGGCTGTCGCCGTACTTCTTCTTGATCGGCCACAGCAGCCGGCGTGCCTTGTCGAGGTTGGCATTATCGGGCCAGGAGTTCACCGGCGCGAAACGCTGCTGCCCGCGCCCGCCGCCGCCGCGCCCGTCGGCGATGCGATAGGTGCCGGCGCTGTGCCAGGCCATGCGGACGAACAGCCCACCGTAATGCCCGTAATCCGCCGGCCACCAGTCCTGCGAGTCCGTCATCAGCGCGGTGAGGTCGCGCTTCACCGCCTGATAGTCGAGCTTCCTGAATGCCTCGGCATATTTGAACGCCGGCCCCATCGGGTCGCTCAGCGCGGAGTTCTGCGCCAGCACCCGGAGATTGAGCTGGTTGGGCCACCAGTCGCGGCTCGACTGGCCCGCGAACGTCACCTGCGCATGAACCCCGTGTGCGAACGGGCATTTGGCGTCATCGGCCATGGTTGCTCCCCTTGATCTCTGAATGTTCCGGTCGCCCGGAGCGGTCGGGCCGTTGTAGCCTCGGTCATCCATCAGGTGAATTCGCTTTTCATGATCGTTGCGATAAGATTACCTGATGTCACAGCCGACGCTTCGTCAGCTCCGCTACTTCGACGCCGTCGCCCGCCACAGCCATTTCGGCCGCGCCGCCGCCGCCTGCGCCATTTCCCAGCCGGCCCTGTCGATGCAGATCCAGGAGCTGGAGGCAGCGCTCGGCACTGTCCTGGTCGAACGCGGCGCGCGCCAGGTGCGCCTCACCCGGTTCGGCGAGGAAGCGGCGCGGCGCGTGCGGGCGATCCTGCGTTCGGTCGACGAGCTCGGCGACATCGCCCGCGCCTCCCACGAGCGCCTCTCCGGGCGGCTGCGCATCGGCATGATCCCGACCATCGCGCCCTACCTGCTGCCCGCGGTCATCGCCAGCCTCAACCGCTCCCACCCCGAGCTCGACGTCCATGTGCGCGAGGCGCTCACCTCCCGCCTGATCGACGAGCTGACCGATGGCAGGCTCGACACCGCGATCGTGGCCCTGCCCGTCTCCGAACCGGCGCTGGCCGAAATCCCGCTCTTCACCGAGAATTTCCTCCTCGTGCGCCGGTCCGCGGATGCCGCGGCCCCGGTGCCGGGCCCGGAGGCGCTGCGGGAGATGAAGCTGCTGCTGCTGGAGGAAGGGCATTGCTTCCGCGACCAGGCGCTCGCCTTCTGCGACCTGCGCGGCACCCACCCGCGCGAGGTGCTGGACGCCAGCTCGCTCGCCACCCTGGTGCAGATGGTCAGCGCCGGGCTCGGCGTCACCCTGATCCCGGAAATGGCGGTGGCGCTGGAGACCCGCGCGGGCGGCGTCTCGGTCTCGCGTTTCGCCGACCCGCAACCGGCGCGCACCGTCGGCATGGTCTGGCGCAAGGCAAGTCCGCTGGCGGGGCCGTTCCTGCAGCTTTCGGAAGCGGTGACCGAGGCCACCCAGGGCAACGGCCCCCAGGGCAACGGCCCCCAGGGCAACGGCCGCCAGGCGGCCGGCGCCCCAGCGACCGGTGTTCAAGCGACCGGTGTTCAAGAGATCACCGTTCAAGGGGATGGCACCTGAGCCTTGCGGCAGCGGCCGGCCGCGCAGCCGGGGCGCCATCGAATCCAGCGCGACGTATCGCCGGCCTGCCTGACCCGCCGACGCTCGGACGTATCGGCGCTTGCTTCAGGGCGCGGGCATATCCGTGCCGAGGTGGAACAGGCAGTCCCCGCGCAGGGTGCGGCCGGGGACACGGCGCACCAGTACCATCCCGTCGCGGGCAAAATGCTGGACGGAGGGTTCGCTGCCGGGGGTTTCCGGCGTGTGGATGCGCGCCGCCGGCTGGCCGGCCTTCACCCTGTCGCCGGGCGCGGCCAGCGGCTCGACAATGCCGCTCTCGCGCGCATGGACGAAATAGTCCTCGCCGCCGACGGCAACGTAGCGCGTCGTCCCCGGCACCGCGCGCGCGGCCGGCAGGATGCCCAGATGCGCGAGCAGGTTCACCACCCCGCGCTCGGCGATCGCGAGTCCGTCGCGGCTGAGCGTGCCGGCGCCGCCGAGTTCCGAGCCCATGGTCGGGATGCCCAGCCGCTTCGCCGCCCCGGTGAGCGTCCGGTCGGCCCCGGTGCCCTGGCCGCCCGCCGCGACATAGGCGAGCGGGGCCGCGAACGCCGCCAGCGCCGCCTTCGTCTTCGCGAACCGCGCCGCATCGTCGTCGCGCTCGATCAGCGCGCAGGGCACGTACTCGAGCGAGGAGCCGCCGGAATGCAGGTCGCAGGCGAGATCGGCGAGCGGCGCCAGACGCTGCGTCACGTAGGCGGCGATCTGTTGCGTCGGCGTACCGTCCGCGTCACCGGGGAAGCTGCGGTTGAGGTTGCCGGCGTCGATCGGCGAGGTGCGCCGGCCGGCCATCGCGGCGGGAAAGTTCAGCATCGGCAGGATGATGACGCGCCCCTGGATCTCGCGCGGATCGAGCGAGCGGGCAAGGTTGGCAAGCGCGACCTGGCCCTCGTACTCGTCGCCATGCGTGCCGCCGGTGAACAGCGCCGTCGGTCCCGTGCCGTTGCGCACCACGGTGATCGGGATCGGGATGAACCCGTAGGCCGATTCGTGGACGGAATGATAGAGCCGCACATAGCCGTGCTGCTTGCCGTCGCGCGCGAAATCCACCTCGGCCAGCAGCCGTGTCGGCTTGGTCTCATTCATCGCGTCCCCCGCAATTGCGCCGTCAGGCGGCCTGACGCGCCATCAGGGCGGCCAGCGCCTGCTCCACCAGCTCCTCGATGATCGTGGCGACCGGCTGCACCTCGGCCACCATGCCGACCGACTGGCCGGCCATCACCGAACCCTCCTCGACGTCGCCCTCGATCACCGCGCGGCGCAGCGCGCCGGCCCAGAAATGCTCGATCGAGAGCTGCGCCTCCTCGCGCGTCAGCTCGCCGGCCTGGAACCGGCGGAGCGTCACCGCCTGGTGCTCGAGGAACCGTTTCGTTCCGGCATTGGCCAGGCCGCGCACCGGGATCACCGGGAAGCGCGCGTCGAGCTGCACGCTCGGCACCGCGTCGCGCGCCGCCGCGCGCACGAAGGCCTGCTTGAAGTTCGGATGGGCGATGCTCTCCGCACTCGCGGCGAAGCGCGTGCCGAGCTGCGCGCCCGCGGCACCCATTTCGAGGTAGGAGAGGATCGCCTCGCCACGCCCGAGCCCGCCGGCGACGAAGATCGGAACCTCCTTCACGTGCGGCAGGATCTCCTGCGCCAGCACGGTGAGCGATACCGGGCCGATATGCCCGCCCGCCTCGCTGCCCTCGATCACGATCGCATCCGCGCCGCTGCGCACCAGGCGCCTGGCCAGCACCAGCGCCGGCGCGAAGCAGACAAGCTTCGCCCGCTCCTTGACCGCACGCACCGCGGGCCCGGGCGGGATGCCGCCGGCCAGCACCACATGCCCGACCCCGGCGGCCAGCGTCACCCGGATCAGCGCGTCGAGCTCAGGGTGCATGGTGATGAGGTTGACGCCGAACGGCTTCGTGGTCAGCGCCTTGGTGGCCGCGATCTCGGCCTCCAGCAGCGCCGGCGTCATCGCGCCGCAGGCGATCACGCCGAACCCGCCGGCATTGGAGATCGCCGAGACCAGGTGGCGCTCGCTCACCCAGCTCATCGCGCCGCCCATGATGGCCACCTCGGTGCCGAGGAAGTCGGTGCCCCGGCGCCATAGCGCGGCGAGCCGCGCCCGCGCCGCCGACCTTGCGCGCGCCATGCCGTCCTCAGGCATCGAGGCCATAGGCGGTATGCAGCGCGCGGACCGCGAGCTCCGTGTAGTCCGCGGCGATCAGCACCGAGACCTTGATCTCGCTGGTCGAGATCACCTGGATGTTGATCCCCTTCGCCGCCAGCGTCGCGAACATCGTGCTGGCGACGCCGGCATGCGAGCGCATGCCCACGCCGACGACGCTGATCTTCGCGACGTCGGAATCGGCGAGCAGCGAGGCGTAGCGGACCTCGCCCCTGGCGGCCTCCAGCGTCGCCTGCGCGCGCGGCAGATCGGCGCGCGAGATGGTGAAGGTGAGGTCCGTCGAGCCGTCGGCGGAGACGTTCTGCACGATCATGTCCACATTGACGCCTGCCGCCGACAGCGGCCCGAAAATCGCCGCGGCGATCCCCGGCCGGTCCGGCACGCCGCGCACGGTCAGCTTCGCCTCGTCGCGCGAGTAGGCGATGCCGCTCACGATCTCCTGTTCCACGATCTCCTCCTCGTCGACCACCAGCGTGCCGGGTTTGTCCTCGAAACTCGAGAGCACCTGCACGCGCACCCGCTCTTTCATCGCCAGCTCGACGCTGCGCGTCTGCAAAACCTTGGCGCCGACCGAAGCCAGCTCCAGCATCTCCTCGTAGGCGATGCGCCCCAGCTTCCTCGCGCGCGGCACGATGCGCGGATCGGTGGTGTAGACCCCGTCCACGTCCGTATAGATATCGCAACGATCGGCCTTGAGCGCGGCCGCCAGCGCGACCGCCGAGGTGTCCGAGCCGCCGCGGCCAAGGGTGGCGATGCGCTGGTCCGGCGCCAGCCCCTGGAAGCCCGCGACCACCGCGACCTGGCCCGCCTGCATGCGCCGGATCAGCTCCGCGCCCTCGATCGAGGCGATGCGCGCCTTGCCGTGCGCGGCATCGGTGCGCACGGGGATCTGCCAGCCCTGCCAGGAACGGGCATCGACGCCGATCTCCTGCAGCGCGATCGCGAGCAGGCCCGTCGTCACCTGCTCGCCGGTCGCCACCACCGTGTCATACTCGCGCGCGTCGTGCAGCGGCGACAGCTGCTGGCACCAGGCGACGAGCTGGTTGGTCGTCCCAGCCATGGCCGAGACCACCACCGCCACCTCGTCGCCCGCTTCCACCGCGCGCCTGACCCGGCTCGCGACATTGCGGATGCGGTCGAGGTCGGCGACGGAGGTGCCGCCGAATTTCATCACGATACGGGCCATGGACCGGTGCGGCAGTTGCTTGAGCGGAGAGGCGGCGTCACATAACGGACGCGCAGCAGCGGGGCAACATCGGGGCGGAGATGGCAGAGGCGAGAATGGCGGAGGGAAGTGAGGTCGCGGCGTTCGAACG
>JAJXSZ010000165.1 GCA_021784255.1 Pseudomonadota bacterium
CGAGAGTGCGGCGGCGCGGTGCGGCAGCCGGGCCATGGTTCATTGGCTTGGTGCTGGCAGCGTTGACGATAGCGCCGGCCAGAGCCGTGATCGTCGCGCCGACACCGATGGTGCGGGTCGATATCAGTGGAAGCTACGTCCCGCTAAGGTCGATATTCAGGTCAAGAATTTCGTTATTTGCCAGCGATTCTTTCGACTTCTCGGTGCTGCTGCCAGCGACGATGACGGTGACCTACAGCACCGGCGGCGGCTCTGCCTACACCTATGCCGGGACGTTCGCGGGGATCTATACCGATGGCGCGGTGAGCACGGCGTTCAGCGCGCTGCCGACGAGCAACGGCATCGGCTCGCAGTCATCCGGCGCGGGCGCCGGGAAGCCCTTATATCCAACCGTCCGGTTCGCCGTTCCGGTCTCGATCGGCTCCCAGAGCGGCGGCGCGGGTGCCGGAAAGGCCTTGTCGACCATCGAATTCCACTTCTTCAACCTGCTGAGCCAGGGCGACAGCTTCGACATCCTTGCCGCGCTGACGACACCGGAATGGACCGTATCCAATCCCGGTGCGGACGGCACCCTGACCCTCGACCGTGGACGCTGGCAGGTTCCGTCGGGACAGGCGACGTACACTCCCTCGCCGTCCGACGCTTCCCGATTAAGGGAATGTACGTACTGGAATCGCATTGATACGGGAACGTTGAACGCGCTGTGCGCCGCGCCCTTCAGCGGTCAGCTCGCCATTCCAGAGCCGGCGTCGATGACCACCTTCGGCGTGGGAGCGCTCGCCTTGGTCGGCTTCGTTCGGCGGCGGCGAACCCGGGTCTTGACGGCCCGCAGCTTTCGCCGGTCGTTGGCCCGCGGGTAAAGGCAGGCCGTCGGCGGCGAGCGCGTCAGCTGGCCCGGAACGTCGCGACCAGCACGTCGCGCAAGGCCGGCTGCGACGGGTCGGCTGCCTCGACCGGGGTGACGCCGTGGTAGACGCGCCGGTCGTCGACGATCGCGGCATCGAGGGGATCGGCAAGGGTGAAGCTGCCGAGCTGGCGCCGATCGAGATCGTGGATGGTGGTGGTGCCGCTGACGATGTTGCGGCGGCGCACCATCAGCACCAGCACCCAGTCCACGCCGTCGCGGTGCATGCCCTCCGGTGTCGGCTTGCCCGCCTCGGCCTGCCTGGCCTCGATACGGAACTGATGCAGCTCGGCGGTCCAGGCGCGGCAACCGGACAGCTCCTCGAACAGGGCGCGGCAGGCGGCGAGAATGGTACCGAGCGAGGCCGACTGGGCCACCGCCTGCGGCATCGGCTCGAACCATCGCTCCACCCCGCCGTTGAGCGGGTTGTAGGTGGTGGTCTGGTAGTGCGGGCGGGGCGGCTGGCGGATCAGCGCCGCGCCGGGCTGCGCCGTGAAGACCGCGTGGCGGCGGCGGCGGTAACGCCCGCCATCCGCCATGTAGCGGTCCGGCTCCATCCCTTCCCAGCTCGCGGCGAAACTCTCCCAGTCGGCAAGGGAACCATGGGCGAGCAGCCACGGCCGCACTTCCGCGGCGGGCAGCAACGCGAAGCCCTGGCCGGCCAGCAGGGCGAGCGGCAGCCGGCCCTCGGCAACAACATGCGGGTCCATAACCCTCCTATCTAGGAGGTTGGCGCGACCCGCTTCGGTCCAATTCCCGCCACGCCGGCACAGCCACCGCCCGGCTCAGATATTCGCCGGATCGACCACCGGCACGACGGTCGGAGCGGCGATACCGCGCACCTTGTAGCTGGTGATCGGCGAATCGATGCCGAGTTCGTCGAACCGGTGCTTGACGCGGCGGTTGATCTCCCGCGCCACGCCCCAGCGGCCGCCGGCGGTGGTGCGGATGCGCATCTGCATCACCCAGGAGCCGACGAGGAAACGGTCCAGTCCGAACACTTCGAGCTCGCCCTGGATGGTCCCGGCCCATTCCGGCTCCTTGCGCATCTCGGCGACGACCGCTCGCAGCAGGTCGGTGATGCGGTCCGGCTCCTCGTTCGTGCCGATGCGGAACTCCATCATCGCGTACCCGAAATCGCGCGTCATGTTGGTGACCGTGGTGACGGCGGAGAACGGGATGATGTGCACCGAGCCGTCGACCGCGCGCAGGCGGATGGTGCGCACCGAAAGCGTCTCGACCGCACCGGAAAGCCCGCCGAGGGTCACCGCGTCGCCCACCTGCATCGCATTTTCGAGCAGCAGGAACAGCCCGGTGATGATGTCCTGCACCAGCTTCTGGCTGCCGAAGCCGATGGCCAGGCCGACGACGCCGGCACCGGCCAGCAGCGGCGCGATGTTCACGCCGATTTCCGACAGCACGATCAGCGCCACCACGGTGAGGATGGCAATGAACAGTGCCGTGCGCAGCATCGGCAGAAGGGTGCGGATGCGGGCCGCGCGAGCGATCTGCTCATGCGCGGAAAGCCGGCGCAGGTGGCTGGCGATGCCGGCATTGATGCCCTCCCAGATCGCCAGCGCGATCAGGCAGGCGATGAGGATGTTGCCGGCGGAGGACAGCAGCTGCGCGCCAACGCCGGCGCCGCTGAACCAGCCGATCGCATCGAAGCCCCAGGCCTGCGCCAGCAGCACCAGGGCGGCAAAAGAGACGACGAATTTGACGCCGCCGCGCAGCACCGGGTGGTAGACGCCGAGGCGCTGCTCGAGCCCCGGGTAGCGCTCCGCCACCGCCGGGCGCAGGCGCAGCGCGCGGGCCGTGGTGCGCAGCAGGGCGCGCTGCACGATGCGCGCGACCACCAGGATGATGACCGAGAGGACGAAAATGCGCAGCATGCGGCGAAAGCCGCCTGGTATCGCCAACGCCCAGACCGCCCAGAGCGAGACCAGGTAGAACGCGACGGCCACGTGCCACACCGAGGCGAAACGCTGCCGCACGCCGGAAAGCGCCGCCCTGCCATGCCCGCCCGGCGGTCGCGTTTCGGACTGACCGCGGATCCAGCGCGCGACCGGCGCGTTGTGGCGGAACACGATGAGGCAGAGACAGATGACGATGGCGAGCGAAAGCAGCTTCAGCAGCGCGTCGTGCACCACCGGGTAGAGGCCGAAGACCAGCCCCGCCTCCAGCGCCGCGTAGCCGAAGATGCCGAGGGCGCCGAGGATGCGCGTCCATTGCCGCAGCGCCGCGGCCGCGCTGTCGTCGAACGCCAGCAGCCGCAGCGTCGGTCGCGACGGCGAGGCCAGCATGGTCGCAACCGCCTGCAACAGCAGGAACAGCGCCGTGGCGTTGAGCATCGCGATGACCACGACGCGGTCGACATAGGCGGTGCCGACGACGCGGCTGGCCAGCATCGCGGCCCCGACCGCGAGCAACGCAAGGATCGGCAGAAGATCGAGACCGAAGCAGCCGGCGGCATAGGGCAGCCGGCGCAGCGCCAACAGGAATGGCGTGGCCTCCGACCATTGGCGCTCGGTCTGGCCGGCCTCCGCTTCCTCGATGCCGCGGGCCTCGTCCTCCTCCTCGATCGCCTCCGCGAGCGTCGGCACCGGGGCGCGGGCTGCCAGCGCATCCGCCGGCCGGCGCAGCACGCGCCGTACCAGCCAGGCGGCGGCAAGGCCCGGGACCAGAACCTCGACCATGCGCAGCAGGGCGCCGAGGATCTCGCCCCGGGCGAAGCGGTCCATCGCCGTCTGCCGGATCCAGAACAGCAGCAGCGGGAAATCCGTCAGCGTCCGCAACGAGCCGAACACACTCTTCGAGATTCGCGAGATCTGCGTCGAAGCGTCGAGCAGAAGCTGGGCGCCGAGGCTGTCCGGGGCGAGCGGGATCGGCAGCGCCGTGGCCGGCTTCGCGGCGCCCGCCGGCGGTGGCGCGGCCGGTGCGCCCTTGGCCGCTGCCCCCTGGCTCTGGGCGGGCGGCAGGGCGGCGATAGCCTGCAGCACCGCGATGAGTTCGCCGCGCTTGGCCGGATCCTGCAGCACCGCGAGCGCGGCGCGGGCCTGCTCGGGCGTCATCGCGGCCGGCGCGGAAGCGGCCGCCTTGGCCGGCGGCGCGGCGGCACGGCCGGCCCGGGGCAGCACCAGCAGCGCGGGCAGAAGGAACAGGGTCAGCAGGGCGCGGCGCATCGGTAACGAGGGGCATGGCTGGCCCCTGCGTGTCAACGCCTGACCGCGCGCGCGCCGCTACCTGTCAACCGGGCATCGACGCGCTATGTTGGTGACATGAAGACGTTTCTTGTCGTCGTCTTGCTGCTGCTCATGGGCGGGGTGCTGGGCGTCCTGGTGACCGGCATGGTCGGGCTGGTGCGCGGCGGCGGCGACCCAAGGCGGTCCAACCGGCTGATGCAGTGGCGCGTGGCGCTGCAGGCGGCGGCGTTGCTGTTGTTCATCCTGCTGCTGAGCCTGACCTCGTCCTCCTGACCGGGCATGGCATGCCCCGTGCGGGCAGGGCCTCCGCCATCCTGCCGTTTGACATGCTCTGCGCCCGCGCCCTAGGAACGATTGTGCAGGTGCGAAGAGCGCCCCCGGGTTTGGCAGAGGCGGCGCCGGCAAGACACCGTTGAGGGAAAGCGCATATGAAGATCCTCGTCCCGGTCAAACGGGTGGTCGACTATAACGTCAAGGTGCGGGTGAAGGCCGACGGCACCGGCGTCGAGACGGCGGGCGTGAAGATGTCGATGAACCCGTTCGACGAGATCGCCGTCGAAGAAGCCGTGCGGCTGAAGGAAAAGGGCGTCGCCACCGAGATCGTGGCGGTCTCCCTGGGCGTTGCCGCCTGCCAGGAGACGATCCGCACCGCCCTGGCGATGGGGGCGGATCGCGGCATCCTGGTCGAGACCGAGGTGGAGCTGCAGCCGCTGGCGGTGGCGAAGCTGCTCCAGGCGCTGGTGGCGAAGGAGCAGCCGGGCCTGGTCATCATGGGCAAGCAGGCGATCGACGACGACATGAACGCGACCGGCCAGATGCTCGCCGCGCTGCTCGGCTGGCCGCAGGGCACGTTCGCCTCGAAGCTGGCGATCGACGGCGCGACCGCGACCGTGACGCGCGAGGTCGATGGCGGGCTCGAGACCGTCGCCCTGGCGCTGCCGGCGGTGGTGACGGCCGATCTTCGCCTCAACGAGCCGCGCTACGCCTCGCTGCCCAACATCATGAAGGCCCGCAAGAAGGCGATCGAGACGGTCAAGCCGGCCGATCTCGGCGTCGATCCGGCGCCACGGCTGACCCTGGTGTCGGTGGCCGAGCCGGCGAAGCGCAAGGCCGGGGTGAGGGTCGCCAGCGTCGCGGAGCTGGTGGCGAAGCTGCGTAACGAAGCGAAGGTGATCTGAGATGACGGTGCTGGTTCTGCTCGAATTCGACGCCGCGGGGATCAAGCAGCCGTCGCGCTCGGCCGTGGCCGCAGCGGCGAAGCTCGGCGAGGTGCATGCCCTGGTCGCGGGCGAGGGCGTGGCGGCGGCGGCGGCGGCGGCGGCGAAGCTGCCCGGGGTCGCGAAGGTGCTGGCGGCCGACGCGCCCGCGCTCGCGCATGCGCTGGCCGAGCCGCTGGCCTCGCTTCTGGTCGCGCTGGCGCCGGCCTATTCGCACCTGTTCGCGGCGGCGACCGCGGTCGGCAAGAACGTGCTGCCGCGTGTGGCTGCGCTGCTCGACGTGCAGCCGGTCTCCGACATCGCCGGCGTGGTGGACGCGGACCAGTTCGTCCGCCCGATCTATGCCGGCAACGCGCTGGCGACGGTGCGCAGCGCCGACGCGAAGAAAGTGGTCACGGTCCGCGCCGCGAGCTTCGACCCGGTGGCGGTCGAGGGCGGGTCGGCGCCGGTCGAGAGCGTCGCCGTCGCGGCGGCGGATGGCGGGTCGCGCTTTGTCGGCGCCGAGCTCACCAAGAGCGAGCGGCCGGAGCTGACGGCGGCGCGGGTGGTGATTTCGGGCGGTCGCGGCATGCAGGCCGGCGACAATTTCAAGCTGCTGGAACCGATCGCCGACAAGCTCGGGGCCGCGGTTGGCGCCAGCCGGGCCGCGGTCGATGCCGGGTTCGTGCCGAACGATTACCAGGTGGGGCAGACCGGCAAGATCGTCGCCCCCGAGCTTTATGTCGCGGTCGGCATTTCCGGCGCGATCCAGCACCTTGCGGGGATGAAGGACAGCAAGGTGATCGTGGCGATCAACAAGGACGAGGAGGCGCCGATCTTTCAGGTCGCCGACTACGGGTTGGTTGCGGATCTGTTCACTGCGCTGCCCGAGCTGGCGGCGGAACTCGGGAAGGGTTGATCGCATGAACGTCGACGCACGCGTGGTGCCGGCAATGGCGCCGAACGTGACTCCGGCGCCGGAGATCAGGCGCGTTGGCGTCATCGGCGCGGGGCAGATGGGCAATGGCATCAGCCATGTCTGTTCGCTGGCCGGGCTGCCGGTGGTGCTGGGCGACGTCCGGGCGGAGGCGCTGGAGAAGGCGCTCGGCGTGATGGGCGCGAACATGGACCGCCAGGTCAAGCGCGGTCTGATCAGCACCGAGGACAAGGCCGCCGCCCTCGCGCGGGTCAGCACGACGACGGATTTCGCGGCGTTCGGGGACTGCGACCTGGTGGTGGAGGCGGCGACCGAGAAGGAGGAGGTGAAGCGCGCGGTGTTCAAGGCGCTGGTGCCGAACCTCGCCCCGCATTGCCTGCTGGCCTCCAACACGTCGTCGATCAGCATCACGCGGCTCGCGGCCGGGACCGACCGGCCGGAGAAGTTCATCGGCATGCACTTCATGAACCCGGTGCCGGTGATGAAGCTGGTGGAGGTGATCCGCGGTATCGCGACGGACGAGCCGACCTTCCAGACGATCGTGGCGCTGGCGCACAAGCTGGGCAAGGAAACGAGCGTTTCGGAGGATTTCCCGGCCTTCATCGTCAACCGCATCCTGGTGCCGATGATCAACGAGGCGGTGTATGCGCTCTATGAGGGCGTGGGGACGGTCGCGGCGATCGATCTGGCGCTGCGGCTGGGCGCGAACCACCCGATGGGGCCGCTCGAACTCGCGGATTTCATCGGGCTGGACACCTGTCTTTCGATCATGCAGGTGCTGTACGAGGGG
>JAJXSZ010000166.1 GCA_021784255.1 Pseudomonadota bacterium
TGCGTTCACGATCACCTATTTCATGGACCACCAGAAGCGCGATGGTTACGCGCCGGAAATGGGTTCCTTCCTCGAAGGCTCGGCGCTCGACCGGCTCGACCAGTGGTTCGAGCAGGCGCCCACCCTCGCCGCCGGCGCCAACTGGGCCGACATTCACACCTATCTTCCCGACGATCTGATGGTGAAGGTCGATGTGGCCAGCATGGCGCACGGCCTGGAATCGCGCTCCCCGCTGCTCGACCACGTGTTCATGGAATGGGCGGCCGGCCTGCCGGAAGCGGTGAAGCTCAGCGGCACCGAGACCAAGGCCGTCTTCAAGCGAGCGATGGAGCCGTATCTGCCGCGCGAGGTGCTGTATCGCCGCAAGATGGGGTTCGGCTGCCCGGTCGGGCATTGGCTGCGCGGCGAACTGCGGGAAATGGCCGAGGACGTCCTGCTCGGCCCGACCGCGGCGGCGCGCGGCATTTTTCGCCCCGATTACGTGACCAGGCTGATGCGCGAGCACATGGACGGAACCCAGCAGCACGATACGCGCCTCTGGGCCCTGCTGATGCTGGAATTATGGTTTCGTATGTGGATCGATGGCGACGTCGGCCACACGGTCGATCGCCCGGAACTTGCCATGGCCTGAGCAACGCCGCGCCCGTCCTCGCCGCCCGCGCCGCGGGCCGGCGCAACATCCGGTCCACGCCCGTCATCGGGCCTGATTTCTTGCTCCAGGAAACTTGGAACCCGGAGCCGCTTATCTCCGATCTGCCTGAGCCGGACAGGCTCCGACAGGTCGCAGCTCGGCCTAGAAGCTGAGCTGGACCTTCATGGCGCGCGCACGGTCGCCGGCGAGCTCGAAGGCTTTCGTTGCGTCATCGAGGGGAAAAACGCGGGTCAGCAGCGGCCGTGGGTCGATGGCCCGGCGGTTGATGAGGGCAACGGCGAGCGCGAACTCCTCATGGAAGCGGAACGTGCCGCGCAGCTCGATTTCCTTTGCGACGACCAGGTTCTGCGGGATCGACATGTCGCCACCGAGGCCGAGCTGGACGAGGACGCCGCGTGGCTTGAGCACGTCGAGCCCGGCGCGGACGGCGCGCTCGCTGCCCGAGGCCTCGAACTGGACGTCGAAATATCCCTTGTTGGCGGCGAACGCCTCGAGCGCCGATGCGTTGCTGGCAACGTTGATCGTCCGGTCGGCGCCGAGGCGCCCGGCGACGGCAAGGACGGTGTCGGCAAGGTCGGTGGCCACGATCTCGGCCGCACCATGCGCGCGCGCGGCCATGATGGTGAGCACGCCGATCGGGCCGCAGCCGGTGACGAGCACGCGCCGGCCCAGCAGCGAGCCGGCGCGCGCGACCGCATGCAGGGTGACGGCGAGCGGCTCGGCGAAGGCGGCCTCCTCGATCGCGATGCCGTCGGCGACCTTGTGGCACTGCCAGGCCTCGGCGATCAGGCGCTGGCGGAACGCGCCCTGGATGTGCGGCATCGGCATGGCGCTGCCGTAGAAGCGCATGTCGAGGCAGTGGTTCTGCAGCCCCTGCAGGCAGTAGCTGCATTTGTTGCAGGGCCGGCTCGGCGAGACCGCCACGCGCTCGCCAATGGCCAGCCCGCTGACACCCTCGCCCAGCGCGGCGATGCGGCCTGCGACCTCATGGCCCAGGATCATCGGCTCGCGCACGCGCACGGTGCCGAAGCCGCCATGCTGGTAGTAGTGCAGGTCCGACCCGCAGATGCCGCCCGCCTCGATCGCGATCTCGACCTGCCCGGGGCCGGCGGCGGCCTCCTCGCGTTCCTCGATGCGCAGGTCGCGCGCGGCGTGGATGACCACAACCTTCATCGGTGCCTCCTCAGACGACCGGGGTGAGCAGTGCCGCGCCGGCGAAATGCGCCGCGAGATTGTCGCGCACGAGCTGGCCCATGGCGCGGCGCGTCTCGATCGTGCCGGAACCATGGTGCGGTTGCAGAACGACGTTGTCCAGCGATCCGAAGCGCTGGTCGATGTTCGGTTCGTTCCAGAAGACGTCGAGTCCGGCGGCCTTGATCCGGCGGCTGGCGAGGGCGTCGAGCAGCGCCGGCTCGTCCACCGTCGATCCGCGCGAGACATTGACGAGGATGCCATCCGGCCCGAGGGCGTCGAGGACGTGCGCGTCGATCAGGTTCTTTGTGCCGTCGCCGCCGGCCAACGTGACGATGAGGAACTCCGAGCGGCGAGCCAGCGCGACGAGGTCGGGCACGTATTCCCAGGCGACTCCCTCGCGCCGGCTGCGCGCGAAATAGGCGACGTCGCAGTCGAACGCGGCGAGCCGCCGTGCCACGGCGCTGCCGATGCGGCCGATCCCGGCGATGCCGACCTTCTTGCCGGTGACCCGGGTCACGAGCTGCATGTTGCCCTTGGCCCAGCGTCCGTCGCGCACATAGGCATCACCGCCCGGGATCTGGCGGGCCGTTGCCAGCAGCAGGCCGACGGCGAGGTCCGCGACATCGGCGGTGAGCACGTCGGGCGTGTTGGTCACGCGGATGCCGTGTGCCCGCGCGTAGCCGAGGTCGATCGCATCCGTTCCGACTCCGTAACAGGAGACGATCGCGAGCTTCGGCAGGCGGCGCATCAGATCGGCGGATGCACCGAGCTCGCCCCGCGTGGCGATGGCCCGGATGCCGCCGCCGTGCGCCGCGAGCAGCGCCTCGCGGTCCGGCGCTTCCCAGTAGCGCAGGACGCGGTAGTCCTGTTCCAGGGCGGCCATGTCCCAATCGGGATAGGCGCCCATGACCAGGAGGCTCGGCTTATCCATGGAACGCTCCGCTGCCAGTGGTTTCAGAGAGATGTGGTGATGCCGCCGTCGACGAACAGCGTGTGGCCGTTGACGAAGGAGGAGCCCGGGCCGGCAAGAAACACCGCCGCGGCGATGAGTTCCTCGACCTGCCCCCAGCGGCCCGCCGGCGTGCGTTTCTCCAGCCAGGCGGTGAAGTCGCGGTCATTGACCAGTGCCTCGTTCAGCGGCGTCCTGAAATAGCCTGGCGCAATCGCGTTGATCTGCAGCCCGTGCCTTGCCCAGTCCGCGCACATGCCGCGTGTGAGGTTGCGCACCGCACCCTTCGTTGCCGTATACGGCGCGATCGAGGGTCGCGCCAGTTCGCTCTGCACCGAGGCGATGTTGATGATCTTGCCGGTGCCGCGCGGGATCATGTGTCTCGCCACCGCCTGCGAGACATGGAACACGCTCGAGACGTTGGTGGCCAGCAGGCGCTCCCACTGCTCGGCGGGGAAGGTCTCCAGCGGCGCGCGGAACTGCATGCCGGCGTTGTTGACGAGGATGTCGATCGGCCCCTCGCTCTCGACCTTCGCGATCGCCGCCGCGGTGCCGCTCGCCGAGGTCACGTCGAACGGCGCCATCGACACGCGATGGCCCGCCGTCTGCAAGCTCGCCGCCGCCGCCGCGAGCTTTCCCGCGTCCCGGCCATTGAGGATGACGGCCGCGCCGTGCTCGGCGAGACCGCGCGCCAGTGCCAGCCCGATACCCTGCGAGGAGCCGGTGATCAGCGCCCGCTTGCCGGCGAGATCGAACAGTTCGAACGCCACGATTTCATCTCCTTTTCCGTCCAGCCGCGCCACTCTGCCGCGCGCCGGTCCGCGCGCGAGCGTGCCGGGCGGCCGCCCGGCGCGGCGCGCGACCGCGCCGTTGCTGTCGACTCAGCGGTCGGGAAGGGCGAAGCGCCGCGCCTGGTGGTCGTAGGCATCGTAGCCCAGGGCGCTGCGCAACGCCGCGGGCGCAAGCGCCATTTCCGCCTCGGCATTCCCGGCGGCAAGGGCGGCGAGGCCCGCCTTGATGCCCGCGATCGCCGGCGACAGCATGCCCGTCGGATAGGTGCCGATCTTGAGCCCGAGTTCCGCCGCCCGAGCCTGTGTCGGTGTCT
The DNA here is from genome assembly GCA_021784255.1 of Pseudomonadota bacterium. Classification (GTDB taxonomy): domain Bacteria; phylum Pseudomonadota; class Alphaproteobacteria; order Acetobacterales; family Acetobacteraceae; genus JAJXXT01. The sequence continues at coordinate 3,901 of JAJXSZ010000166.1, forward strand.
CTCGCGGCGCGCCGGGCGACAGCACGGCAAAGGAGGGACGCCCGCCGGCCGCCGCGACCGCGCGCCGGATCTCATCCTCGTCCTTCGGTGAATCGAGGAACAGGATATCCGCTCCTTCCTCGACATACATCTCGATCCGCGCCAGCGCCTCGTCGATCCCGGCCGTGGGGCGGCAATCGGTTCGCGCCATCACCAGGATGGCGGAGTCCTTGGCCGCCTCGACCGCGGCACGGATCTTCATGCGCACCTCGTCGCGCGGCATGCAGGGCTTGCCGGCGGCCGTCAGCGCGCGCGGCGTGATCTTGTCCTCGATCAGGATCGCCGCGGCGCCGGCGCGCCCATAGGCGCGGACCGTTCGTTGCACATTCATCGCATTGCCGTAGCCATGGTCGGCATCGGCCAGGATCAGCAGATCCGGTGCGGCATCGCGTACGACCGTCAGCGAATCGAACATTTCCCGGAACGAAAGCAGATCCAGATCGGGCCCGCCGAGGCGGCTCGCCGCAACGCAGGATCCGGAGAGAAACGCCGTCTTGAACCCCGCCTCCGTCGTCAGCCTGGCACTGAGTCCGTCCCAGATCGCCGGCATGACGATGAACCCAGGTTCGGCCAGCAGGCGGCGCATACGTTCGGGGGCGTTCATCGGGCTTTCTCTCCGTGTGACGGGAACGTTCCGGCGGAGCCGGCAGGCCGGAGCCGTGGCATGGACCTCGCCACGGCTCCGGGGTCGGCAGGTAGCGGGCAGGCGATCAGGGAATCGGAACGAACTTCAGATCCTTCAGCGGGATCACCTTATCGTGGCGGACCATCTTGTACTGAGTCTTGGGCCCGAGCCACTTGTTCCAGATGGTATTGATCTCGCCGGATTTGTCCATCTGAACGAGGATCTCGTTGACCTTGTTCAGCAGGGCCGGCTCGCCCTTCTTGACCCCGACGCAGATCGGCTCGAGCAGCATCGGCTCAGGGATCATCCGCAGCTTGACGCCGTGCTTCTGCGAATCGTCGATGAGCTTGGTGATCGTCATCGTATTGGCCACCATGCCCACCGCCTTGCCTTGCTGCACCGCCATGTAGACCGAACCGGTGTCCTGGAACGTCAGCGGAATGGACTTATTGAGCTTCACACCCAGCTCCGACGTCGAGCCGGCGGCCGCCGCGAGTCGCTTGCCGACGAAATCCGACTTGTGCTGACCGGGATCGCTGGCACGCACCGCCAGCCGCTCCTTGGCGACATAGTAGGGGTCGCTGAAATCGATCTGCTTGCCGCGGCCGATCGTATAGGCGAGATTGGCGATCTCGACATCGACGCGCCCGAGCTGGACTTCCGGCACCCGTGCTTCGACCGAGGTCGGCGTGATCTTGGAGCCGACGCCGAGATGTTTCGCGATGGCACGGCAGAGATCGACGTCGAAGCCCTCCATCTTCCGGGTCTTGGGATCCGGCGAAGCGAACGGCGGCACATCGGAAAATGTGCCGCAGCGCAGCTCCTTGCGTTGCAGCACCTTCTGCAACTGATCTGCACGCGCTGGCATCGCCATCGCGGCGAGCGCGAGGCCCGCAAACGCGAAGGCTACGCTGGCCTTTATCCATTTCGTCTTCATTTTCGTCTCCCTTTTTTCATGATAAGGCAACTCCGTCATCGCCCGCCGAGATCGGCGAGGAAGCGCTGCGCGCGGGAATGCTCCGGCGCGGTGAAGAAGGCATCGGGGGAATTGGTCTCGAGGATCCGCCCGGCATCCATGAACCAGACGCGGTCCGCCACATCGCGAGCGAACTTCATCTCGTGCGTGACGCACATCATCGTCATGCCGTCCTTCGCCAGCCCGCGGATGACGTTCAGCACTTCCCCGACCATCTCCGGATCGAGTGCGCTCGTCGGTTCGTCGAACAGCATGGCCGGCGGCTCCATCGCGAGCGCGCGCGCGATCGCCACGCGCTGCTGCTGGCCACCCGAGAGCTGCGCCGGATAGGAATGGGCGCGTGAGGCGAGCCCGACGCGCTCGAGCAGCGCCATGGCACGATCGCGTGCTTCCGCGCGGCTGGTGCGGTTTACCCGCCATGGCGAGAGCACGATGTTGTCGAGGGCGGAAAGGTGCGGGAAGAGATTGAAACTCTGGAAGACGAAGCCGATGCGGCTGCGCAGGTGATTGAGCTTGTGCGCGCGCATCGGCGCATGGACCTCGACGCCGTCGAACACGATCCTGCCGGAGTGGATCTCCTCGAGTCTGTTGACGGTCCGTATCAATGTCGACTTGCCGGACCCGGACGGACCGCACACCACCACCACCTCACCCCGGGCGACCTCGGCGGTGATGTCGGCGAGTGCGTGGTACTGGCCAAAAAACTTGTTGACACCCTCGAAGCGGATCATGTCGCGACCTCCACGAGAACGCGGGGACCGGAGCGGCGCGTTGCAATGCGGCCCTCGACCCAGTCGGTGACCCTGGTTACCGATGCGCAGACGGCGTAGTACGTCAGCGCCAGGATCAGGAAGACTTCGAATGGCTCGGTCAGCAGCCGGTTGTTGAGCTGATTGGCCGCGAACGTCAGTTCCGGGACATTGATGATGTAGCCGAGCGAGGTGTCCTTGATGGTCGCCACGAACTGGCTGAGCATGCTCGGCAGCATGTTGTAGAGCGCCTGCGGTAGGATGACGTGGAGCATGGCGCCCAGATAGGAGTGGCCGAGCGCGCGCGCCGCATCCATCTGGCCGCGCGGTAACGATTCGATACCGGCACGGACCACCTCGCTGAGGAACACCCCCTCATACAGCACCAGCGTGCAGACCATGGTGGCGAAGCCCGACACCTCCATGCGGAACACCAGCGGAAAGATGAAGTAGACCCAGAAGATGATCATCAGCAGCGGAATGCCGCGCACCATGTAGACGAGGCCGGTCGCCGGCGCGCGCAGCAGGCGCCAGCGCGACAGGCGTGCGAGCGCGATCGCGATGCTGACGGGAAACGCGAGCCCGATGCCCAGCACCGAGAGCAGCAGCGTCGCCGCCAGTCCACCGAGGGGGCCGGCAGGATACTGGCCGATGAGCAGCAGCAGCCAGTTGTGGCGGACGATGGTGAGGGCGCTGGCGATCATTGCTAATGGGCCCCCGCCAGGCGGACCT
>JAJXSZ010000167.1 GCA_021784255.1 Pseudomonadota bacterium
GGGGGCGCGGTCGCCAGCGGGGGCGCGGTCGCCAGCGGGGACGCGGGACCGGCGGGGATGGGGACCGCACGCGCCAGCGCGGCGCGGGCGAGACGGTCCACCGGCACCGCGGCGATCGCCTCGTCGGCGCCGATCTCGACCTGCCAGCGCAACGCCGCGAATTCGTCCACCGCGCCCTTGCCCCTCGCCTCTTTCAATAGCCAGCGCTGTTGCTAAACCATCCTTCCGGCCGGCCGCAACGCGGGCCGGAACCCCGGGGGACGAAATGAGCGAACGCGAGACAATGGAGTTCGACGTGCTGATCGTGGGGGCCGGCCCGGCGGGGCTCGCGGCCGCCATCCGGGTCAAGCAACTGGCACCGGAGCTCGGCGTCTGCGTGGTCGAGAAGGGCAGCGAAGTCGGCGCGCATACGCTCTCGGGCGCGGTGATCGAGCCGCGGGCACTCGACGAGCTGCTGCCGGGCTGGCGCGAGGACGAGCCGCCGCTCACGACGGCGGTGCAGGAAGACCGGCTGCTCTGGCTCACCGCCCGCCATTCGTTCCGCCTGCCGACGCCGCCGGCGATGCACAACAGCGGCAACTATGTCGGCTCGCTCGGCGCCGTGGTGCGCTGGATGGCCGCGCGCGCCGAGGCGCTCGGGGTCGAGATCTATCCCGGCTTCGCGGCGGCGGCGCCGATCGTCGAGGACGGGGTGATGCGCGGCATCCTCACCGGCGACATGGGCATCGAGCGCGACGGCGCGAAGGGCGCGAACTACCAGCCGGGAATGGCGCTGCGCGCCGGCCACACGATCCTCGCCGAGGGCTGCCGCGGCTCCGTCACCAAGAAGCTGTTCGAGGTCTTCGACCTGCGCCGCGACGCCTGCCCGCAGAGCTACGGCATCGGCGTCAAGGAGCTGTGGGAGGTGCCGGCCGCGAACCACCGCAAGGGGCTGGTCGTGCACACCATCGGCTGGCCGCTCGACAGCGCCACCTACGGCGGCTCCTTCCTCTATCACTGGGGCGACAACCTGGTCTCCTACGGGATCGTCGTCGGCCTCGACTACCGCAACCCCTATCTCTCGCCGTTCGAGGAGATGCAGCGGCTGAAGACCCATCCCGCGCTGCGCGACACCTTCAAGGGCGGGCGGCGCATCGCCTATGGCGCGCGCGCGCTTTCCGAGGGCGGGCTGCAATCGTTGCCGAAGCTCACCTTTCCCGGCGGCTGTCTCGCCGGCGACACGGCCGGCTTCCTCAACGTGCCGAAGATCAAGGGCACCCATGCCGCGATGAAATCCGGGATGCTCGCGGCCGAGGCCGTGCTGGCCGCGCGCGCGGCGGGCGAGGCGGAACCCGCGGCGCTGACGGCGGCGTTCCGCGCCAGCTGGCTGCACGAGGAACTGCGCGCGGTGCGCAACGTCCGCCCGGGTTTCTCGCGCTGGGGGCTGTGGGGCGGGATGCTGAACGCCAGCCTCGACACCTACGTCCTGCGCGGCCGCGCGCCGTGGACGTTGCGCTACCGGCATGGCGACCACGAGACGCTGCTCGAAGCCGACAAGGCGGCGCCGATCGCCTATCCGAAGCCGGACGGGGTGCTGACCTTCGACCGCAATTCCTCGGTGTTCATCAGCAACACCAACCACGAGGAAAACCAGCCGGCGCATCTGCGGCTGCGCGATCCCGAGCAGGCGATCAGCCGCAACTGGATCAGCTTCCGCAGCCCCGAGACGCGCTACTGCCCGGCCGGCGTCTACGAGATCGTGGGCGCGGAGGAAGGCCATCCGCGGCTGCAGATCAACGCGCAGAACTGCGTCCACTGCAAGACCTGCGACATCAAGGACCCAGGCCAGAACATCGACTGGTGCACGCCCGAGGGCGGCGGCGGGCCCAATTATCCGGTCGGGATGTAGCGCTCAAAGCCCCAGCGCGTGGGGCAGCCAGAGCGAGATCGCGGGGATGTAGGTGACCAGCATCAGCACCGCGAACATCACGAGGTAGAACGGCCAGATCGACTTCACCACCTGCTCCATCGAGATCTCGCCCACGGCGCAGCCGACGAACAGGATGCCGCCCACCGGCGGGTGGCAAAGCCCGATGCCGAGATTGAGCATCATGATGATGCCGAAATGGACCGGGTTGACGCCGAAATTCGCCATCACCGGCAGCAGGATCGGCGTCGTGATCAGGATCGACGGCGCCATGTCCATGAACGTGCCGAGCAGCAGCAGCAGCACGTTCACCAGGAACAGGATGACGTATTTGTTGTGCGAGAGGGTGAGGAAGAAATCCGTCACCTTCGCCGGCATCTGCACCATCGCCATGATGTAGCCGAGCGAGCCGGCAAACGCGATCAGCGTCAGCACCATCGCCACCGTGCGCAGCGTGCGCGTCACCAGCACCGGCAGGTCGCGCCAGCGATAGTCGCGGTAGATGAACATGGTGACGAAGAAGGCCCAGACGCAGGCAACCGCGCCGGCCTCGATCGCGGTGAAGACCCCGCCGAGGATGCCGCCGAGGATGATCGCCAGCGTGATGAGGCCCCAGAACGCCTCCCCGGCGATGCGCAGCGCCCGCCCCGCCGGCACCACCACGCCGCGCGGGTGGCGATCGCGATAGGCATAGAACAGGCACAGCAGGATGATCGCGAAGCCGAGCAGCAGGCCCGGCATCACGCCGGCCATGAACAGCGAGATCACCGAGATCAGCCCACCGGTCGCGACCGAGTAGATGACCGCGTTGTGGCTCGGCGGCACCAGCAGCGCCTGCACCGAGGCGCTGATCGTGACGTCGGTGGCGAAGGCGCGCGGATAGCCGCTCTCGACCATCTGCGGGATCAGCACCGAGCCGATCGCCGAGGTGTCGGCGACCGCCGAGCCCGAGATGCCGGAGAGAAACGTCGTCGCCAGGACGTTGACCACCGACAGCCCGCCGCGCAGACGCGTGTAGCCGACGATGACGTTGGCCAGCGCCACCAGCCGCCGCGCCATCCCGCCCTCGGCCATGATGGCGCCGGCGAGAACGAAAAACGGGATGGTCAGCATCGCGAATTTGCCGACCCCGCTCGAGATCTGCAGCATCACCGCCGGCAGCGGCACGCCGACATAGAGCCCGCCGGCAATCGCGGCGATGCCGAGCGCGTAGGCGATGGGCACGCCGATCGCGAAGCACGCGAACATCGCGAACAGCGGAACGAGAACGCTCATGGCTAATCCACCGAGATGGCGTGGGCGGGGTCGGGCGGCGGGGCGGGCGGGCCGATCAGCAGCCGCTCGGCCACGAACAGCAGCAGGATCGCCCCGCTGATCGGGATCGGCAGGTAGGTCACGCCGACCTTGAGCCAGGGAAACGACGCCACGTCCTCGTGCCAGGTGGCGCGCACCAGGCCGGTGCCGTCCACCAGCATGAACAGCGCCAGCGCCGCGACCACGAGCTCGGCCGCCACCCCCGACAGCGCCCTGAACAGCGGCGGCATCGCCTCGCGCACGATGGTGACGCGCATGTGCACGCTGCCGCGATAGCAGGTGCAGCTGCCGAGGAAGGTCATCAGGATGGTGAGCAGGATCGCGCCCGGCTCGGGCCAGGCCGAGCCCTCGTTCAGCGCATAGCGCGTGAACACGCCGTAGGGGACGATGACGGCGATGGTGACGAGCGCGATGCTCGCAATCGTGATGCAGATCGCGTCCAGCACGTTCATCGCGCCGCGCAGCAACCGCGTCATCGTTCCTCCCGCAGCGAAGGGTGCCGCACGCGGCGGCACCGCCCGGTTTCGGTCAAGCGACCGCCTGGATGCGCTTGATCATCGCCTCGTACTTGCTGCCGTACTTCTTCCACACCGGCTGCACCGCCTGCACGAATTCCGACTTGTCCTTGAGGTGGACGATGTCGATCTTCGCCTCGATCATCTTGGCGAGCGCGGCCTTGTCCTTCAGCGCCCACAGCGTCCGCGCCTCGGCCTGCACTTCCTTCGCCAGCCTGCGCACCAGCTCCTGGTCCGGCTTGGAGAGCTTGTCCCAGGTGGCGCGCGAGAAGATCAGCACCTCGGGCAGGATCAGGTGCTCGGTGAAGGTGTAGTGCTTCGCCGCCTCGTAATGGTGGTCGAAGACATAGCTCGGAAGGTTGTTCTCGGCGCCGTCGATGACGCCGGTCTGCAGCGCGCTGAACACCTGGTCGTAGCCCATCGAGATCGCGTTGGCGCCCATCGCGTTCATCATCGCCAGGAAGATCGGGTTCTGGATCACCCGCATCTTGAGGCCCTTGAGGTCCTTGAGCCCGTGGATCGGACGCCTGGTGTCGTAGACGCTGCGCGCGCCGGCATCGATCCAGGCCAGGCCCACCAGTTTCGAGTTCGGATTGTTGGTGATGGTGTCGAGCAGATCCTGGCCGACCTTGCCATCGACCACGCGCTGCATCTGCGCGGTGCTGTGGAACACGAAGGGCAGGTTGAAGACGTTGAGCGCATCGACGACGGCGGCGAGCGCGCCGACGCTCGCGGGCAGCATCTGGATGGCGCCGATCTGCGCCTGCTGGATCGTCTCCTTCTCGGCGCCGAGCTGCATCGCGGCATACATCTGCGTGGACAGCCGTCCGTTGGTCGCCGCCGCCAGCTTCTTGCCGAAATGCTCCATCGCAACGACGGAAGGATAGCCCTCCGGATGCGGGTTGGCCTGTTTCCACACCGTGCCGGCGAACGCCGGCGTCGCCGCAAGCCCGGCCGCGGCCGCTCCCATCCCGAGCACATGCCGACGCTGAATCATTGTTTCTCTCCCCATGGCAGGCACGGCGGGTTTGACCCCGGCGCCCGTGCCGGTTAAACATCTGCTTGTCTGACAACCATACAGCCCGGGAAGCGCCGCCTGTCAAGCCACCCCACCTTGCTGCGCCCGATCGCCCGCCCGCCCTCGCGCGCCGCCGGAATCGCCGATCGCCTCGCCGAGGAAATCGCCTCGGGGCGGCTCGCCCCCGGCGCGCGCCTGCCCACCGAGGCCGCGATGATGGCCGGCTTCGAGGTCAGCCGGACGGTGGTGCGCGAGGCGATCGCGGCGCTGAAGGCGCGCGGCCTCGTGGTCACCCACCAGGGGCTCGGCGGCTTCGTCGCCGACGGCGCGGCGCGCGAACCGTTCCGTATCGAAACGGCCGCGCTCGGCGCGCTCGACGGCCTGGTCGAGGTGATGGAGCTGCGCCTCGCGGTGGAGATGGAGGCGGCCGGCCTCGCGGCGGAACGCGCGACGGCGCGCACGCACCGGGCGCTCGCGGCGGCGCTCGCCGCGATCGACCGCGCGACCGATCGCGGCGAGGCGGCGATCGAGGAGGACATGCGCTTCCACGCCGCGATCGCGGCGGCGGCGCACAACGCGCAGTTCGAGCGCTTCCTCGACTATCTCGGCCGCTTCGTGGTGCCGCGCCAGGCGATCCGCCTCGAGAGCGGGCCAAGCGGCGACCGCATGCTCTACATGCGCACCTTCCAGCAGGAGCACCGCGCCATCGTCGCCGCGATCCGCGCCGGCGACGCGGCGGCGGCCCGCGCGGCGATGCGCGAGCACCTCTCGCGCGGGCAGGAACGCTACCGGAGCATGATGGCACGCCGATCGGCCGCCGCGGGCTGAGCCGGGCGGAATCCAGAGCCGGAAATCGGGCCGGCTGATTTCTATCCGCTCGGAGCTTGCTCTAGCCGCGCCAGGCGGCGATGCGCGCCGCCGCCTCGGCCATGTCCGCCTCGGGTCCGCAATAGGAAAAGCGGACGTAGCGGGCGCCGCGGCCGCGGTCGAAATCGACGCCGGGCGAGGCCGCGATGTCGGCCTCGGCGAGGAGGCGGGCCGCGAATTCCCGGGAGTCGTTGCTGCGCCGGGAAATGTCGGCCCAGAGGTAGAAGGCGCCCTCGGCCGGCGTGGCGAGCTCGAGCCCCGCCGCCGGCAGGGCGGCGCGCAGCAGGTCGCGCGAGCGGCGATAGCGCGCGACATTGGCATCGAGCTCCGCGGCGCATTCGAACGCCGCCTCGGCGGCGACCTGGGCAATATGCGGCGCGCTGATGACGTGGTTCTGCGCCAGGCACTCGACCGGCCGCAGCAGATCCGGCGGCAGCACCATCCAGCCGATGCGCCAGCCGGTCATCGAGAAGTATTTCGAGAACGAATTGATCACCACGGCGCCCGGGATCCCCGCCGCGGTCGCGACCGGCGCCTCATAGTGCAGGCCGTGGTAGATCTCGTCGGAAATCAGCCGCACGCCCTCGGCCGCGCACCAGGCGCCGATCGCCGCGAGTTCCTCGGGGTGCAGCATGGTCCCGGCCGGGTTGCAGGGACTGGCGACGATCAGCCCCTGCGGCCGCGGATCGAGCCGTTCGAGGGCGGCGATGGAGGGCTGGAACCGCGTCTGCGGCCCGGCCTCGATCAGCACCGGCTGCATGCCGAGCGAGGCGAGGATGTTGACATAAGGCGGGTAGAACGGGCTCGCCATGGCGATGCGGTCGCCGGGGTCGAAGGCGGCGAGGAAGGCGAGCGGAAACGCACCCGAGGCACCGACCGTCACCGCGACGCGCGCCGGATCGACCTCGGCCTGGTAGCAGTCGCGGTAGTGGCGGGCGATGCGCGCGCGCAGCGAGGCGCGGCCCATCGCCTCGGTGTAGCCCATCGGCAGGCCCGCGCGCAGCGCCGCGCTCGCCGCCGCGACGGCGCCGGCCGGCGCGCCGGTCCCGGGCTGGCCCACTTCCATGCGGATCACCGCTCGGCGATCGCCGAGCGCCGCCTGGCGCGCGTTCGCCGCGGCGATCACGTCCATCACCATGAACGGCGGCACGACGGCGCCGCGGCCGACCTTCAGCATGCCCCACCCTTCGGCATGACGCCCGCCGCCCCTTCGCTATCCGCCGCTGAGTGCCAGACCCTGACCTCGCGGATCGACCGCCCAGCCGCAGCTGCCGGGGCTGCCGGGCAGGTAGCGGGTGCAGGCGATGACGTTGGCGCGGCCGGGATCGGGCACGG
>JAJXSZ010000168.1 GCA_021784255.1 Pseudomonadota bacterium
GGCACGGGCAGAGGGGGCAGCAGGCAATGGGTCTGTTCGACGGTGCCGATCTGATCGTCGTCGGCGCCGGGTTCTTCGGCGCGACGGTGGCGCAGCAGGCGGCGGCGGAGGGGTTTCGCGTCGCCGTGGTGGACCGCCGCCGCCACCCCGGCGGCAACGCCTACACCTACACCGACGCCGCGACCGGGATCGAGGTCCACAAATACGGGCCGCATATCTTCCACACCAGCAACCAAGAGGTGGTCGCCTATCTGTCGCGGTTCACGAGCTGGGTCGCCTACGAGCACCGGGTCTGGACCACCGCCGGCGGGCGGGTCTTCCCGATGCCGATCAACCTGGCGACGATCTCGCTGTTCAACGGGCGGCTGATGTCGCCGGCCGCGGCGCGGGCGTGGGTTGCGGCTGAAGCGCGGGAGTGGGGCGCGGCGGCGGCGGGCGGGGTCGTCGATCCCGCCAACCTCGAGGAGAAGGCGATCAGCCTGGTCGGGCGGCCGCTCTACGAGACGTTCATCCGCGGCTACACCGAGAAGCAGTGGCAGACCGACCCGCGCCTGCTGCCCGCCTCGATCATCACCCGGCTGCCGGTGCGCTACAATTTCGACAATCGTTACTTCAACGATACATTCCAGCGGATGCCCGAGCACGGCTACACCGCGATCTTCGAGCGGATGCTGGCGAGCCCCTCGATCGCGCTGCACCTCGGGGTGGACTGGTTCGCGGTGCGCGAGGCGGCGGGCGATGTGCCGGTGGTCTATACCGGGCCGATCGACCGCTATTTCGGCGAGCGGCTGGGCCGGCTCGGCTGGCGGACCATCGACTTCGCGCACGAGGTGCACGCGGGCGACTTCCAGGGTTGTGCGGTGATGAACTACGCCGATGCCGATGTGCCCTGGACGCGCATCGCCGAGTTCAAGCACTTCGCTCCGTGGCGCGGCGAGTTCGCTCAGACGATTATCGCGCGCGAGCACAGCCGTTTTGCAAATGCAACGGATGAGCCCTACTACCCGATCGACCTCGCCGCCGACCGGGCGCGCTACGACGCCTATCGGGCGCTGGCGCAAGCGGAGCGGCGCGTCGTCTTCGGCGGCCGGCTCGGCACCTACCGCTACCTCGACATGCACCAGGCGATCGCGGCGGCGCTGCGCGCCTGGCCGCGCGAGGTCAGGCCGCTGCTGGCGCGCTGAGCCGGCGCACCAGCGCCGCGCCGACCTCCCGCGTGCCCTTGCCGCCGCCGACGTCGCGGGTCTTTTCGCCGGCCGCGAGGCAGGCGGCGACGGCCTGCTCGATCGCCTTCGCGGCCTCGCCGAACCTTGGCTCGCCGCGGCCGCGGCCGTGCCACTCGAGGAGCTGGGCGGCGGAGAGGACGAGGCTCATCGGGTTGGCGAGGTCGCGCCCGGCGATGTCGGGCGCGCTGCCATGCGCTGCCTGGGCCATGGCGTGGCGCGCCCCGGCGTTGAGCGAGCCGCCCATGCCGAGGCTGCCCGACATCTCCGCCGTCAGGTCGGAGAGGATGTCGCCGAACATGTTGGTGGTGACGATGACGTCGAAGCGCGCCGGGTCGCGCACGAGATGGGCCATCATCGCATCGACGATGATCTCCTCGACCGCGACCTCGGGAAAATCCCGCGCGACGTCGCGGCAGGCGGCGAGGAACAGCCCGTCCGAGGTGGTGAGCACGTTGGCCTTGTGCACCAGGCTGAGGCGCCGGCGCGGGCGGCGCATCGCCAGCTCGAAGCCGGCGCGGGCGATGCGCGTGCTGCCCTCGCGGGTGATCTTGCGTATCGCAATCGCAACGTCCTCGGTGACCAGGATGTCGGCGTTGCCGTGCGCCATGTTGCGATCGGCGTAGAAGCCCTCGGTGTTTTCCCGCACGACGACGAGGTCCATCGCGCCGAGGCGTCCGGGCAGGCCGGGATAGGTGCGCGCGGGGCGGATATTGGCGAACAGGTCGAGCGCCTTGCGGAAGATGGCGCTGGGCCCCGGCTCGCCGGCATAGTCGAGCGTTGAGGTCGGGCCGAGCAGCAGCGCGTCGGCCGCGCGCACGAGCTCGACGAGTTCGGGGCGGACGGGCCGGCCGTAGCGGGCGATGGAGGCCTGGCCGGCGAGCTCGCGCGTCGTCGCGATGCCGAGCTGGAAGCGCTGCGAGGCCGCCTCCAGCACCGCCTCGGTCGCCGCCACGATTTCCGGCCCGATCCCGTCGCCGGGCAGCACCACCAGTCGCATCGTCGTTGCCTCGCGCTTGCGTCACCGGGAAGGATCGGCGACATCATGCGCCGCCGCAACGGCATTTTCCGGGAGGATCAGCCATGCACGACGAAACGCTTGCGCTTCATGCCGGCTGGCGCAGGGATTCCGCCACCACCTCCGTCGCCGTGCCGATCTACCAGACGACCTCCTACCAGTTCGACAGCAGCGAGCACGCGGCGGACCTGTTCGCGCTGAAGGCCCTCGGCAACATCTACACCCGCATCATGAACCCCACGACCGACGCGCTCGAGAAGCGCGTCGCGGCGCTGGAGGGCGGGGTCGCGGCGCTGGCGCTGGCCTCCGGCCAGTCGGCCTCCGCCTTCGCGGTGCAGAACCTCGCCCATGCCGGCGACAACATCGTCGCCTCGACCGACCTCTATGGCGGGACCTGGAACCTGTTCGCCAACACGCTGAAGGACCAGGGCATCGAGGCGCGCTTCGTCGATCCCGCCGATCCCGAGGCGTTCCGCCGCGCCACCGATGAGCGGACCCGCGCCTACTACGCCGAGACGCTGCCGAACCCGAAGCTGCGCGTCTTCCCGATCGCCGAGGTGGCCGCGATCGGCCGCCCGCTCGGCATCCCGCTGATCATGGACAACACCGCCTGCCCGCTGCTGGTCAAGCCGCTGCAGCACGGCGCGGCGGTGGTGATGCATTCGCTGACCAAGTATTTCGGCGGCCACGGCACCTCGATCGGCGGCATCGTCGTCGATGGCGGCAATTTCGACTGGGCGGCGCACGCGGCGCGCCAGCCGGCGCTGAACACGCCCGACCCCTCCTATCACGGCGCGGTGTGGACCGAGGCGGTGAAGCCGCTGGGGCCGATCGCCTATGTCCTGAAGATGCGGGTGACGCTGCTGCGCGACCTCGGTGCGGCGATCTCGCCGTTCAACGCCTTCCTGATCCTGCAGGGCATCGAGACCGTGGCGCTGCGCATGAAGGCGCACAGCGAGAACGCGATGGCGGTGGTGAAGTATCTGCGTCACCGGCCGGAAGTCGCGAACGTGATCCATCCGTCGCTGACCTCGCCCGAGCGGGCGGCTGCGTACATGAAGGGCGGCATGGGCGGGCTCGTCGGCATGGAGCTGAAGGGCGGCGCGGCGGCGGGACGGAAATTCATCGATTCCCTGCAACTGCTCTACCACGTTGCCAATATCGGCGATGCGCGCAGCCTGGCGATCCATCCCGCGAGCACGACGCATTCCCAGCTGTCGCAGTCCGAGCAGGCGGCGACCGGGGTCTCGCCCGGCTATGTGCGGCTGTCGATCGGCATCGAGCACATCGACGACATCCTCGCCGATATCGGCCAGGCGCTCGACAAGACGCATTGAGGCCCGGCCGCGCCTGCCGCCCGGCAGGGCTTGCCCAGTGGTTTGGGGGGCGGTTTGCGGGGTGGTGCGCGAGGCGGCGGCGGGGTTGGCGCGGCATCGGCCCGGCGCGGTGCGCGGCATGGCGCATGCATCGCCCGCGGCATGCATGTGGGGCAGGCGAGCAGCATCTGGGCTTCGGCGACGACCAGCCTGATCGCGCCGACGCCGCAGCTCGGCAATTTCGAGCCGGCGCCGACGATCCGCCCGCTCGGCGGGTCGTCGCCATTCGCGGCGCTGTCGGCCTCGGCGCAATCGGCGCTGCTGCAGGCGCAGGAGCACCGGCCCGGACCGGAATGATCGCGCGGCGTCAGCCGCGGCCGTAACGGTCCTCGAGGCGCTCGATGTCGTCCTCGCGCAGCTCCTCGCCGAGCTGCACCTCGATGAAGACGGCGGGCACGGCGCCGGGGTTCTCGACGCGGTGCACGACGCCGATGGCGTGCTGTGTGGTCGCGCCGGCGGCGAGATCGCTCACCCGCCCGTCCTGCGTGACGCGGGCGGTGCCGGCGGTGACGGTCCAGACCTCGGCGCGGTGGCGGTGGCGCTGCAGCGAGAGGATGCCGCCGGGGTTGACGGTGATGCGCTTGACGCACCAGCCGGGGCCGGCGTCGAGCACTTCCCAGCTTCCCCAGGGGCGCTCGTCCATCTGGCCGCGCGCGTAATCGTTGCGAACTCCCATTGGTTCACCCCATCGCCCGGCGCAGCAGCTCGACCGAGCGGCGCACGCCTTCCTCGGGCGTGCAGGAGACATCCTCGTGCTCGATCGCCAGCACGTCGTCGTAGCCGGCGGCGCGCAGGGCGGCGATGAAATCCCGCCACCAGGCGAGCGGATGGCCGTCGCCCAGCGTGACGTACGACCAGGCGCGATGCGCGTGATCGGCCATCGGCGTAGTGTCGATGTGCGAGGCCAGCGCCGCGTTGGCGGGGTCGATGCGGGTGTCCTTGGCGTGCACATGGTGGATGGCGGGGCCGAGCGCCCGCGCGGCCGCCGCGGGATCGGCGCCCATCCACATCAGGTGGCTGGGGTCGAGATTGGCGCCGACGCCCACGCCCACCGCCGCGCGCAGCCGCAGCATCGTCGGCACGTTGAAGACCGCCTGCTGGCCGTGCAGCTCGAGGGCCAGGCTGACGCCGTCGGCCTCGGCGCGGGCGGCGAGGTCGTGCCAGAGCGGCAGGATGCGCTCGCGCCACTGCCAGGCGAGCACCTGCGCGGTCTCGGGCGGCCAGGCGGTGGTGATCCAGTTGGCATTGGCATCGCCCGGCCCGCCGGGGCAGCCGGACATCATCACCACGCGCCGGACGCCGAGCAGGGGAGCGAGGCGGATCGTCGCCTCGGCGACGCGCCGGTGCTCGGCGCCCGAGGGGCCGGGGTGCAGCGGGTTGCCCGAGCAGTTGAGCGCCACCAGCTCCAGGCCCCGACGCTCGATCGCGCCGAGCAGGGCGCGCCGCTCGGTGGCACTCGCGAGCATGGCGTCGAGGTCGAGATGCGGGGCGCGCGACCAGGCACCGCAGCCGATCTCCAGCGCCTCGATGCCCATGGCGCGGCAGGCGTCGAGCATCGACTCGCGGTCGAGGTGGCCGAGCGAATCGGTAACGAGGCCGATGCGCATCAGAGGGCCACCTCGCGGCCGGAGCGCGACGACTCGAGCGCCGCGTCGGCGATGAGCAGCGCGCGCAGCCCGTCCTCGCCGCCGGGGAAGGTCACGTCCTCGCCGTCCAGTGCCGCGATGAAAGTTGCAATTTCCGCACGATAAGCAGCTTCGTAGCGTTCCAGGAAGAACGGCAGCGCGGGGTCCGTGCGAAACCCGTGCCGATCGGCGAGGGTCAGACTCGTGGCGGTCCGGTTGCCCGCGGCGACCAGCCCGTCGGCGCCGTGCGCCTCGATGCGCTGGTCGTAGCCATAGCTGGCGCGGCGCGAGTTGGTGATGGTGGCGATCGCGCCCGAAGCGGTGCGCAGCGTGACCGCCGCGGTGTCGATGTCGCCGGCCGCGCGCACCTCGTCGAGCAGCGCCGAGGCGGTGGCGTGGACGCCGACCGGCTCCTCGTCGAGCAGGAAGCGCGCCATGTCGAAATCGTGGATGGTCATGTCGCGGAACAGCCCGCCGCTCGCGCGCAGATAGGCGGCGGGCGGCGGCGCGGGGTCGCGGCTGGTGATGGACAGCAGTTCGAGGCGGCCGATCACGCCGGCCGCGATGGTCGCCTTGAGGGCGGCGAAGCTCGGGTCGAAGCGGCGGTTGAAGCCGACCATCAGCAGGATCGAGGCACGGGTCGCCGCGGCGAGGCAGGCGCGTACGCGCCCGGCGTCGAGGTCGAGCGGCTTCTCGCAGAAGACGGCGCAGCCGGCGGCCGCCGCGCGCTCGACGAAATCGGCATGGGTGGGCGTGGGCGAGGCGATCACCACCGCGCCGGCGGCGAACGCGGCATCGAGCGCGATCACCTCGGTGCGGCAGGCGGCGGCGAGGCGGCTGGCCGCCGCCGCGTCCGGGTCGGCGATGCCGGCGACGCGCACGCCCGGCATCGCCGCGAGGTTGCGCGCGTGGATCGCTCCGATCCGCCCCGCTCCGATCACCGCCACATCGCGCATGAGTCGCTCCCTGCTGTCCGGGCGCGTTTGTCATCCGTCACGGCGGCGCGGACAATAGGCGCGGGAGGATCAGGCCGATGCGGATGACGATGGCTCAGGCGCTGGTGCGCGCGCTCGCGGCGCAGCGGACGGTGGTGGAGGGGCGCGAGGTGCCGCTTTGCGCCGGGGTGTGGGCGATCTTCGGCCACGGCAACGTCGCCGGCCTCGGCGAGGCGCTGGCCGGCGCGGGCGAGGCGCTGCCGACGCTGCGCGCGCACAACGAGAGCGCGATGGGCTTCGCCGCGGCGGCCTATGCGCGCCAGACCCGCCGGCGGCGCTTCATGGCGTGCACGACCTCGATCGGGCCGGGGGCGACGAACCTGGTGACGGCGGCGGCGCTCGCGCACGTGAACCGGCTGCCGGTGCTGTTCCTGCCCGGCGACGTGTTCGCGAGCCGCGTGCCGGACCCGGTGCTGCAGCAGGTGGAGGATTTCTCGGACCTCACGGTGAGCGCCAATGACTGCCTGCGTCCGGTGTCGCGGCTGTTCGACCGCATCACCCGTCCGGAGCAGTTGCTCGCGAGCCTGCCGGCGGCGCTGTCGCTGCTGACCGACCCCGCGGCGTGCGGGCCGGTGACGCTCGCGCTGTGCCAGGACGTGCAGGCCGAGGCATTCGATTTTCCCGACGCGTTCTTCGCGCCGCGGCTGTGGCGGGTGCGCCGCCCGGCGCCGGACGCGGCGGAACTGGCGGCGGCCGCGGCGGC
>JAJXSZ010000169.1 GCA_021784255.1 Pseudomonadota bacterium
GCTAAATTTTCCCAATCAGGACATCCGGCCAGGTGATGCTACCTGGTCGGCTGTTGCTCTAGGCCGGCGGCTGCGACGGGGCCGGCAAAAATGCCCCGCCTGCTCCCGGATCGCCTTATGACAGGCCGTGTGGCGCACGGCTGTCCGCCCGCGGGGAGGTGCTCCTGGCGTCGGGCGCCGGGAACGCGCCATCCGCGGCCTCGTTCGCGGGGCCACCTCACGGGCGACCCCGCGCCTGACGGCTTACGCCGCTTCCGCCAGCCTGCCCTCGATCAGCATCCCGCCGGGACCGGCTGACACATGTACGGTGTCGCCTTCCGCGATCGAGCCTTCGAGGATGCGCGAGGCCAGCGGGTTCTGCAGGCTGCGCTGGATCACCCGCTTGAGCGGCCGCGCCCCATAGACCGGGTCGTAGCCTTCCGCGGCGAGCCAATCGAGCGCCTTGGTGTCGAGTTCGATCCGGATCGAGCGGTCGGCCAGAAGCTTGCGCAGCCGCTCGAGCTGGATGTCCACGATCGCTGCCATGTCGCTCTTCTGCAGCCGGCGGAACAGCACCGTCTCGTCGAGGCGGTTGAGGAATTCCGGCCGGAATTGCTGGCGCACGACCTCCATCACGCCCTTGTAGGCGAGCGTCAGGTCGGCCCCGTCCGGCTGGGCGGCAAGGATCTCGCTGCCGAGGTTGCTGGTCAGGACGATGATGGTGTTGCGGAAATCCACCGTCCGGCCCTGGCCATCCGTCAGCCGCCCGTCGTCGAGCACCTGCAGCAGGATGTTGAACACATCCTCGTGCGCCTTCTCGACCTCGTCGAACAGCACCACCTGATAAGGCCGGCGGCGGACGGCTTCGGTCAGCACGCCGCCCTCGTCGTAGCCGACATAGCCCGGCGGCGCGCCAATCAGGCGGGAGACGGCGTGCTTCTCCATGAACTCGCTCATGTCGATGCGCACCATCGCCCGCTCGTCGTCGAACAGGAATTCGGCGAGCGCCTTGGTCAGTTCGGTCTTGCCGACACCCGTGGGGCCGAGGAAGAGGAAGCTGCCGATCGGCCGGTTCGGATCCTGCAGGCCGGCGCGGGCGCGCCGCACGGCGTTTGCCACGGCGACCAGCGCCTCCTCCTGGCCGACGACGCGACGGCGCAGCGCATCCTCCATGCGCAGCAGCTTGGCGCGTTCGCCTTCCAGCATCTTGTCCACCGGAACACCGGTCCACCGCGAGACGACCTGTGCGATCTGGTGCTCGTCCACGCTCTCGTTGACCAGGCGGCCAGCCTTCTGCGCTGCGGCGAGCTGTCGTTCCAATTCCGGAATGCGGCCATAGAGCAGCTCGGAGGCGCGGGCGAGGTCGCCGTTGCGCTGGGCGACTTCCATCTGCGCGCGTGCGGTGTCCAGCTGCTCCTTGAGTTTCTGGCCTGCCGCGAGCTTCTCTTTCTCGGTGTGCCAGGTGGCGGTGAGCGAGGTGGATTTCTCCTCCAGTTCCGCCAGCTCGTGCTCGAGCTTGCCGAGCCGGTCCCGGCTCGCCGGGTCCTGCTCGCGCTTCAGCGCCTCGCGCTCGATCTTGAGCTGCAGGATGCGCCGGTCGAGCTCGTCGAGTTCCTCGGGTTTGCTGTCGACCTGCATGCGCAGCCGGCTCGCCGCCTCGTCGACCAGGTCGATGGCCTTGTCGGGCAGGAAGCGGTCGCTGATGTAACGGTTCGACAACGTCGCCGCCGCGACCAGCGCGTTGTCGGAGATGCGCACGCCGTGATGCAACTCGTATTTCTCGCGGATGCCGCGCAGGATCGAGATCGTGTCCTCGACCGAGGGTTCGCCCACGAACACCGGCTGGAAGCGCCGCGCCAGCGCCGCGTCTTTCTCGATATGCTTACGGTATTCGTCCAGCGTCGTCGCGCCGACGCAATGCAGCGCGCCGCGCGCCAGTTCCGGCTTGATGAGGTTGGAGGCGTCCATCGCGCCGTCGGCGCGGCCGGCGCCGACCAGCACGTGCAGCTCGTCGATGAACAGGACGACCTCGCCGTTGGCGGCCTCGATCTCCTTCAGCACCGCCTTCAGCCGCTCCTCGAACTCGCCGCGGTATTTGGCGCCGGCGACCATGGCGCCGAGATCGAGGGAGAGCAGCCGCTTGTCGCGCAGCGCCTCGGGCACGTCACCGTTGACGATGCGCAGCGCCAGCCCCTCGACGATCGCGGTCTTGCCAACGCCTGGCTCGCCGATCAGGACCGGGTTGTTCTTGGTGCGCCGCGCCAGCACCTGGATGGCGCGGCGGATCTCCTCGTCGCGGCCGATGACCGGGTCGAGCTTGCCGTCGCGGGCGAGCTGGGTGACGTCGCGCGCGTATTTCTTGAGGGCGTCGAAGTTCGCCTCGGCGTTCTGGCTGGTCACCTTGCGACCCTTGCGGATTTCGGCGACCGCCTTCTCCAGCGCCTGCGCGGTGGCGCGGGCGTCCCGCAGCGCCGCAGCCGCCGGGCCCTCGCCCGCGGCGAGCGCCACCAGCACGCGGTCCTGCGCCACATACTCGTCGCCGGCCTTGCTCGCGGCCGCCTGGGCGGCATCGAGGACGCGTACCAGCGCGGGTGTGATCTGCGGCTGGCCGGCGCCACCACCCTGCACCTTCGGCAGCCTGGCGAGCGCGGCTTCGACGGCGTTGCGCGCGACCTGGTCGTCGCCGCCCGCGGCCTTGATCAGGCCGGCGGCAGCGCCCTCCTCGTCGTCGAGCATGGCCTTCAGCAGGTGCTCGGGCGCCAGCTGCTGGTGGTACTCGCGGATCGCGATGGTCTGCGCGGCCTGGATGAAGCCGCGGACGCGGTCGGTGAACTTCTCGATGTCCATATCCTGTCCCTCTGCTTAGGCGACTGGTCGGGCGAACGGCCCTGCCCCGCCCCTCCAGGAGGCGACGGGGCGGCTATCCCGTGCCCAGGAAATGGGCAATGCTGCGCCGCCGCTCAAGAGCCTCGTGGCGCCTCCAGGGACATATCATGCGCGTCGAACGCCTCTATCGCTACCCCGTGAAGGGCCTCACCGCCGAGGCGCTGGACGAAGCGCAGGTCAAGCCCGGCCGCGCCATTCCCTGGGACCGCGCCTTCGCGCTCGCGCAGGGCGATTCCCTGTTCGACCCCGAGAAGCCGGGCTGGCGGCCGAAGACCGAGTTCATGTGCCTGCGCGCCAACGCCGCCATCGCGGCGTTGCAAGCCAGCTTCGACCCCTCGACGGGTACGTTGCTGATCCAGGCCCCGGACGGTTCCCGCGTGGCCGAAAACGCGCTCAGAGCGGAGGGAAGGGAACGCATCGGCGCCTGGCTCACCCGCTTTCTCGGCCCGGAGGCGCGGGGCACGCCGCGCTTCTATCACATCGAGGGGCACAGTTTCGGCGACCAGAAGCATCAGGTCGTCTCGCTCATCAACCTGGCCAGCCTCGCCGAGTACGAGGCGAAGCTCGGCGCGCGCCGCCACAAACGCCGCTTCCGTCCCAATATCTGGTTCGACGGCGCCGCGCCGATGAGCGAGCTCGGGTGGATCGGCCGCGAGCTGCTCGTCGGCACGGCCCGCCTGCGCATCACCCGCCGCATCCCGCGCTGCCCGGCGACGGAAGTGAACCCGATCACCGCCGTGCGCGACGCCGACCCGGTGGCGGAGCTGAAGCGCCTCTACGGCCATGCCGATCTTGGCATCCATGCCGAGGTGGTCGAGGCCGGACGGATCGCGCCGGGCGACGCGATCGAAATCCTGTCCTGACCGCGCGCAGAGCAAGCATGGCCCGTTATCCGAGCCTCGATCCTGACGCGTGGCGCGTCCTGGAGATGATCCGCCTTGCCGACCGTCCGCCCTATGAGACGCTGACGCCGGCCGAGGCGCGCGCGCTGCAGGTCGCCGCCATGCCCATCCTGCAGCCGCCGGCGGCAGAGGTCGCGCAGGTCCGCGCCGTGGTCGCGGACGGTGTCGCCTGCCGCCTCTACCGCCCGCTGGGTTCGGGCGCCGGCGATGTGCTGGCGGGCCTCGTCTTCCTGCACGGCGGCGGCTGGATGATCGGGTCGCTCGATACCTACGACGTGGTCTGCCGCAGGCTCGCCAACGATGCCGGGGTGGCGGTCGTTGCGGTCGATTACCGGCTGGCGCCCGAGCACCGTTACCCCGCGGCGGTCGAGGATGCCGCCGTCGCGACGCGCTGGATCGCGCGGGAAGCGCCGTCGCTCGGGATCGATCCGGCGCGGCTGGCGGTGGGCGGGGACAGCGCCGGCGGCAATCTCGCCGCGGTCATGGCGCTGATGGCGCGCGACGGCGCGCTGCCGCGCATCGCCTTCCAGCTGCTGATCTATCCCGCGACCGACATGGCGATGCGGATGCCCTCCTATGAGCGCATCGTCGCCGATTTCCCGCTCACCGCAACGACCGCGCGCTGGTTCCGCGACACCTATAGTCCCGATCCGGGGTGCTGGACGGATTGGCGGGCCTCGCCTCTGCGCGCCGCGAGCCTTGCCGGCACGGCGCCCGCCTTCGTGCTCACCGCGGGCTATGACCCGCTGGTGGATGAAGGCCTCGCCTATGCGCGCCGCCTGGAGCACGAGGGCGTGCGCACCACGCTGCTGCACATGGCCGACCAGATGCACGGCTTCATCACCATGGGCAGGATGGTCCGCGCGGCGGACACCGCGCTGCTGCACTGTGCCGCGGCGCTGCGGGCGGGGCTCGCGGTCTGAGCCGGTCCGGCTCTGGCAGATCGGCGATACGCTGCTCTGGATTCCATGTTCTGCAGAGCAGGAAATCCGGCCAGATGAGTCCACCGGGTCGGATCTGGCTCTAGGCTGCGAAGCGCGAACGCGCCAGCGCGGCGCCGGCGGCCAGCGCCTGCAGCTTCGCACGCGCCACGCGCCGTCCCATCGGCGCCATGCCGCAATTGGTGCAGGCGGTGATGCGATGCGGCGCAACGTGGCGCGCGGCCAGCTCCAGCGTCGCCGCCACCTGTTCCGGTGTCTCGACGACGTCGCTCGCGACGTCGATGGCGCCGACCAGCACATCCTTTCCCGCGAGCAGCGCCATCAGCTCCGGTGGCACCCGGGAGTTGATGCACTCGAGCGAAACCTGGCCGATGGCGCTGTTCGCCAGGGCGGGGAAAACCGTCTCGTATTGCCGCCAGGATTGGCCGAGCGTGTCCTTCCAGGCGCGATTGGCATCGATGCCATAGCCATAGCAGATGTGCACCGCGGTGGCGGCGTTGACGCCGGCCGCGGCGCGCTCCAGGGCCTTCACGCCCCAATCCGCGGCCTGCGCGAGATAGACGTTGAAGGCGGGCTCGTCGAACTGGACGACGTCGATGCCGTCGGCCGCAAGCGCGCGCGCCTCCTGGTTCAGGAGGTCGGCGAAGGCGAAGGCCATGCGCACGCGGTCGCCGTAATAGGCATCCGCCAGCGTGTCGACGAGCGTCATCGGACCGGGCAGGGTGAACTTGATCCGGCGTGCCGTGGCCGCACGCATGATCCGGGCCTCGGTCTCGTGCACGCGCCCGCGCAGCGCGAGCGGACCCACCACGGTCGGGCACAGCGCCTCGTAGCGGTTGTTACGGATACCGATCCTCTGCTTGTGCTCGAAATCGATGCCCTCGACCTGAGCGAGGAAGCCATGGACGAAATGCTGGCGCGATTGTTCACCATCCGTGACAATATCGAGGCCCGCCGCTTCCTGCTCCTTGATCCAGAGCAGGGTGGCATCGCGCTTGGCGTCCGCCAGCGCCGCGCCGCTGGCGCGCCATTCCGGCCACAGCTTGCCGGTCTCGGCAAGCCAGGCGGGTTTGGGCAGCGAGCCGGCGATGGTGGTGGGGAACATGCGATCCCTCCGTCAGCGGCCGCGGAAGGCGGGCACGCGCTTTTCGAGGAAGGCGGCGACCGCCTCCTCGTGGTCCTCGGTGTTGTGCGCCATTCCCTGCATCAGCGCGCAGAGATCGAGGTAGTCCGGCAAGTCCATGCGCCGCGCGTAGGTCAGCAGGCGCTTGGTCATCCGCACCGTCCGGGGCGGCTTGGCGGCGAAGGCCGCGGCCATTTCGCGCGCGCGGGCCATCAGCTCGCCCGCGGGCAGCACCTCCAGCACCAGGCCGATCGAGAGCGCCTCGGCGGCCGCGATCGTCCGGCCCGAGAACGTCAGCTCCGCCGCGCGCTGATAGGAAACCCGCCGCTGCAGGAACCAGCCGCCGCCGTCGCCCGGAATGATGCCGAGATTGATGAAGCTCTCGGCGAAGCTTGCGTGCTCGGAGGCGAGGCGCACGTCGCACATGGTGGCGAGGTCGCAGCCGGCGCCGATCGCCGGGCCGTTCACCGCGGCGATCGACGGGATCTCGAGCGCGGCCAGGCCGAGCGCCATGCGCTGGATGCCGGCCCGGTACTTGTTCTGCACGGTATAGACGTCGCCGGCGAAGGAGCCGGCTTCCCGGCTGCGCATGTGCTTGACGTTGCCGCCGGCGCAGAAAGCCGAGCCGGCACCGGTGAGGATCAGCACGCTCGCCGCTTCGTGCGCGTTGAGCCAGGCGCAGACGGTCGCGATCTCCTCGGCGAGCCGCGTGCCGGTCAGCTCGTTGCGCACGTCGTGGCGGTCGAGCGTGAGGGTGGCGATCCGCCCGTCGAGCCCGAGCTTCGAGTCGCGAAGCTCCGGGAGGTTCACGCTGCCTCCCGCCGCACGCCCGCCAGCGCCGTATCCACCGCCCCGCCGAGCCGTTCGACGATCGCCTCGATGTGTTCGCGCTGTGCGATGTAGGGCGGTGCGATCACCACATGGTCGCCGCGCCGGCCGTCGATCGTGCCGTTCATCGGATAGACCGAGAGGCCCGCGTCGAGCGCCGCCTCGCGCACCCGGTCGTAGAGGCGGAATTTGGGGTCGAACGCTTCCTTGGTGGCGCGGTCCGCCACCAGCTCGATGGCCTGAAACAGGCCGCGCCCG
>JAJXSZ010000170.1 GCA_021784255.1 Pseudomonadota bacterium
TCGCCGCACCGCTGCTGGCGGCCCGCGACAAGGCAAGCGGACGCCTGCTCAAGCGCGCCTACGGGCCCTGGATGCTGCATGTGCTGCGCCTGCTCGCGGCCCTGCGGTTCCTGCGCGGCACGGCGCTCGACCCGTTCGCGCGGACCGAGGAGCGCCGGGCCGAACGCGCGCTCATCGGCCAGTACGAGGCGGACATGGCGACGCTGCAGGCCGGCCTCGAGGCCGCCAATCTCGGCGCCGCCGTGGCCATCGCCGCCATTCCCGAGACGATCCGCGGCTATGGTCACGTGAAGGAGAAATCCATGCGCGAGGCCGCCGCCCGCCGCGCCCGCGAGCTCGAGGCCTGGGCGAAGCCGATCGTCGCGATGGCGGCGGAGTAGACGCGACCGCCGCGGCGTGGCATCGGCGGGGCATGAGCGCTCTTCCCGACATCCTGCTTTCCCTGCGCCCGCACCAGCAGGAGTTCCTCGCCGCCCTGGTGCGCACGCCGTCCGACAACCCGCCCGGCGATTGCGCCCCGCACGCGCAGGCGACCGCGGAGCTGCTGGAGCAGCTCGGCTTCGCCGTCGAGCGCGACGTGGTGCCGCCGATCGCCTGCGAGGCGGTGGGCATGCACCGCGTCACCAACCTCATCGTGCGACATCGTTTCGGCCCCGGCCCGGTCGTCGCGCTGAACGCGCATGGCGACGTGGTGCCGCCCGGCGAGGGCTGGACGGCGGACCCGTATGGCGCCGAGATCCGCGACGGATGGATGTACGGCCGCGGCGTCGCCGTCTCCAAGAGCGACATCGCGACCTACGCCTTCGCGCTGCTGGCGCTGATCCGCTCGGGCGTGAAACTCGCCGGCACGGTCGAGCTGCACGTCACCTACGACGAGGAGACCGGCGGCGAGATCGGCCCGGCGCGGCTGCTCGCCGAGGGGCTGTCGCGGCCCGACCTCGCCATCGGCGCCGGGTTTTCCTATGCGGTGACCGAGGCGCATAATGGCTGCCTGCACCTCGAGGTCGAGGTGCGCGGGCGTTCGGCGCATGCCGCCCGCCCCTGGACCGGCATCGACGCGCTCGAGGCGGCGACCGCGATCCTGACGAAACTCTATGACTGGCGGAAGGCACTGGCCGCGCGGGAATCGCGGATCCCGGGCATCGGCGCGCCGCAGCTCACCGTGGGGCTCATCGAGGGCGGCATCAACACCAACGTCGTGCCGGACCGCGTCGCCTTGCGCCTCGACCGCCGCATCGTGCCGGAGGAAGCGCCCGATGCGGTGGAGGCGGAGCTGCGCGAGGTGATCGGCGCGGTTGCGGTCGGCGCGGCCACGGTCGCGGTCCGCCGCATCCTGCTCGCGCGCCCGCTGGTGGCGGACCCCCGCGCCCGCCGCCTCACCGAGCTGCTCTGCGCCCATGCCTCGCGCGTCCTCGCGACCGAGGTGCGGGCGCAGGGTGCGGCCCTCTATACCGACGCGCGGCACTACGCGGCCGCGGGCGTGCCCATCGTGCTCTACGGCGCCGGGCCACGCAGCATCGAGGAAGCCAACGCCCATCGCGCCGACGAGCGCCTCAGATTGTCGGACCTGTTCGCGGCGACCGAGGTGGTGGCGGCGACGCTCGCCGACCTGCTCGCGGCTTGACGCCGTTGCGTGCCTTTACCATATATCGTTCGATATCGAAGGAGTTACCATGCAACCCGTCTCCGTCCTCGGCATCTCCGGCAGCCTGCGCAAGGGCAGCTTCAACACCGCGCTGCTGCGTGCGGCGGCGGGTGTCGCGCCTGCCGGCATGAGCATCAGCACCGCCGACATTTCGCAACTGCCATTCTATGACGGCGATCTGGAAGCCAGCGCCGGCATCCCGGCGGCGGCCGAGGCGCTGCGCGCCAGGATCCGCGCGGCGGACGCGGTGCTGATCGCGACACCCGAATACAACGGCTCCTTCAGCGGCGCGCTGAAGAACGCGATCGACTGGTGCTCGCGCGCGCCGGACCAGGTCTTTGCCGCGAAGCCGGTCGCGATCATGGGGGCCAGCGGCGGCGCGCTCGGGACCGTGCGTTCGCAGCTGCATCTGCGCGAGGTGCTGACGATGCTCGATGCGCGCCTGGTCAGCGCGCCGCAGGTCTTCGTCGGCGCGGCGCATAACAAGATCGAGGACGGCGTGCTGAAGGACGAGCCGACGCTCGGCTTCATCAGGACGCTGCTGGATAATCTCGCGGGCTGGGTCGCGACGCTGCGCGTCTGAGCGGCGCCGTCAGGCGGGTCGGCCGGGGATGCAGAAGGCGAAGTCGCATCCCTGGTCGGCCTGCGTGACCTGCTCACGGTAGAGCCGCAGATAGCCCCGCTCCGCGCCTGGCGGCGGGGCAGGGGGCGTCCAGGCGGCGCGGCGGCGCGCCAGTACCTCCGGCGAAACGAGCAACTCGAGCCGCCGCGCCTCGGTATCGAGGCGGATCCGGTCGCCGTTCTCGACCAGCGCCAGCGGACCGCCGGCGGCGGCTTCGGGGGCGCAATGCAGCACGATGGCGCCGAACGCGGTGCCGCTCATCCGCGCGTCCGAAATGCGCACCATGTCGGTGACGCCGGCGCGCGCGAGTTTTTTCGGAATCGGAATGTAGCCGGCTTCCGGCATGCCCGGGGCGCCGATCGGCCCGGCATGGCGCAGCACCAGGATGTCGTCGGGCTGCACATCGAGCGCCTCGTCGTCGAGCCGTGCCGCCATGTCTTCGAGCCCGTCGAACACCACCGCGCGCCCCTCGTGCTGCAGCAGCGCCGCTGTCGCGGCGGAGCGCTTGATCAGCGCGCCGAGCGGGGCGAGGTTGCCGTGCAGCACGGCGAGCCCGCCGCCCACCGCGATCGGGTTGGCCGCGGAACGGATCACGCTCTGGCCCGGCACCTCCTCGGCGGCGGCGATCACGTCGGCGATGCTGCCGCCGCCGACGGTGCGCGCGGAGGTGTCGAGGAACGGCGCCAGCTCGCGCAGCAGCCGCGGCACGCCGCCGGCGTGGTGGAAATGTTCCATGTAGCCGGCGCCGCTGGGCTTGAGGTCGACCAGCACCGGCACCTCGCGCCCGATCGCGTCGAAGGCATCGAGATCGAGCCGGATGCCGAGGCGTCCGGCGACCGCGGCATAATGGATCAGCGCGTTGGTCGAGCCGCCGATCGCCTGCAGCACCACCAGCGCGTTGCGCAGCGAGGCGGGCGTCAGAAGGTCGCGCAGCGTCGTCCCCTCGCGCGCCAGCCGCACCGCCGCCGCACCGGAAGCCTCGGCGAGCCGCAGCCGGTCGGCGTGCACGGCCGGGGCCGTGCCGCCGCCCGGCAGCGTGAGCCCCGCGGCCTCCGCCATCGAGGCGACGGTGGAGGCGGTGCCCATCACCATGCAGGTGCCGCGCGTCGGCGCCAGTCGTCCTGAGACCGTATCGATCTCCGCCGCGTCGATCTTTCCTGCCCGGTGCTGCGCCCAGAGCCTGCGGCAATCCGTGCAGGCGCCGAGGATCTCGCCCTTGTGGTGGCCCACCAGCATCGGCCCCGTCGGCAGCACGATTGCCGGCACGTTGGCGCTCGCGGCCCCCATCATCAGCGCCGGCAGCGTCTTGTCGCAGCCGCCGATCAGCAGCACCGCGTCCATCGGCTGCGCGCGGATCATTTCCTCGGCATCGAGCGCCATCAGGTTGCGCAGGAACATGCTGGTCGGGTGCGAGAAGCTCTCGTGGATCGAAATGGTCGGGAACGCCATCGGCAGCCCGCCGGCGAGCATGATGCCGCGCCGCGCCGCCGCGATCAGGTCCGGCACATTGCCGTGGCAGGGGTTGAAGTCGCTCATCGTATCGGTGAGGCCGACGATCGGGCGGTCGAGCGCATCGTCGGTGAAGCCCATCGCCTTGATGAAGGCGCGGCGCAGGAACAGCGAGAACCCGGCATCGCCATAACTCGCGAGCCCCTTGCGCAGCCCCGTCGGTTTCGCCTTATCCATCACAGCACCTCGAAGAAGTCGAGCTCGAGGGCACCCGCCCGCCGCGCCGCCTGGCACAGGAAGACCGAACGCGCCAGCCAGAAATGCGGCCCCGGCGGCGCCTCGAAGCGCGGCGAGGCGCGGAAATAGATCAGCGAGGGATCGACGGTCTCGCCCGCCGCGAGCCGCGCCAGCACCTCCGGCGCGGCCCGCCGCAAGCCGCGATTCACGACGGTGATCAGCGTGCCGTCCGCGGCCTCGATGATGTAGCTCGCGACCAGATCGGCGGTCCCGTCGGGCGCGATCACCTGCCAGTCCGCGCCCCCGGGCAGCACCCTTCCTTCGAGGCGCGGGCCCGCCACGGTTCCGCCGGTGATCGGGATCATGCGGCGGCGGATGTCCATCGCGGGGCCGGTATCGATTGGCTTGGCGACGGTCACGCGGGCCTGGAAGGCGAAGCGGAGCGGCGGTGGCGACGGTTCATGCGGGCTCATCCGCCGACGATGGCGCCGGCGCCAGGCGCTGGCAAGGACGGGAGCGCGAGACAGCGCCGACAGGCGCCGCGGTGCAGCGGTGGCGGACCAACCGTGGGGTTGCGTTCGCGGCGCTCGCCGGTCCGCGGCTCGGCGGCTCGATGCGCGGGCGCACCGACCGGGCCATTCTGTGCCAGGACCACGGCCGATCGCGGTTTGACGCGCTCCGGGGAGCTACATATAGACCACAGCCGGATCGGGAAAACGGGCGGGAACATGGGCGCCAATCTGCGCACGCGCGTCGAGGACGGCATCGCCGTCGTGACGCTGGCGCGGCCGCATAAGCGCAATGCCATCGACGACGCGACGCTGGCCGAGATCGGCGCCTTCTTCGGGGCCCCGCCCGCCGCGGCGCGCGCCGCCGTCGTGCATGGCGAGGGCGAGCATTTCTCCGCCGGCCTCGACCTCGCCACCCTCACCGGGCGCAACGCCGAGCAGGGAGTGGCACATTCGCGCGCCTGGCACGCCGCGTTCCGCGCCATCGAGTTCGGCGCCATCCCGGTCATCGCCGCGTTACACGGGGCGGTGGTGGGAGGCGGGCTGGAGCTGGCCGCCGCCTGCCATATCCGCGTCGCCGAGACGAGCGCGTTCTATGCGCTGCCGGAAGCCTCGCGCGGTATCTATGTCGGTGGCGGCGCCTCGGTGCGGCTCGCCCGCCTGGTCGGCGTCGCGCGGATGGCGGACATGATGCTCACCGGGCGCAGCTACACCGCTGCCGAAGGCGTGGTGCTCGGTTTCTCGCAATATTGCGTGGCCGACGGGGAGGGGCTGGCGAAGGCGATGGCGCTCGCCCGCCACGCCGCCGGGAATGCGGCGCTCACCAACTTCGCGATCCTGCAGGCGCTGCCGCGCATCGCCGCGGCGGACCCGGAGACGGGGCTGCTGATGGAAAGCCTGATGAGCGCGATCGCCCAGGATTCCGCCGAGGCGAAGCAGCGCCTCGCCGCCTTCCTCGAGGGCCGCGCGGCCAAGGTGGTGCGGCCGGAATGAAGGCGCCGTTCCGCCCGGTCCGCCTCGGCTCGCTCGACGCCGCGTTCGAGCAACGCGGCGACGGCTCGCTGCTGGTCACGCCGCGCGCCGCCCTTGGCGCCTATCCGAGCAGCCTCACCGGGCGCCTCGAACACTGGGCGCGCGTCGCGCCACAACGCACGCTGTTCGCGCGCCGCGACGGCGGCCGCACCTGGCGGCACGTGACCTAT
This sequence comes from Pseudomonadota bacterium, assembly GCA_021784255.1. Lineage (GTDB taxonomy): Bacteria > Pseudomonadota > Alphaproteobacteria > Acetobacterales > Acetobacteraceae > JAJXXT01. The sequence continues at coordinate 5,665 of JAJXSZ010000170.1, forward strand.
GCCGAGGGGTGGCAAGCCGTGTGCGCGCTGGGTCAGGCGCTGCTCGAGCGTGGGCTCGACGCCGAGCGGCCGGTCGCCGTGCTTTCCGGCAACGACATCGAGCACGGGCTGCTCGGCCTCGCCTGTCTTCACGTCGGCATCCCCTATACGCCGGTCTCGACCGCCTACTCGCTGATCTCGCGCGACTTCGCCAAGCTGCGGCACATTCTCGGCCAGTTGCGCCCCGGCCTGGTCTTCGCCGCGGATGCCGTGGCCTATTCGCGCGCCTTTCCGGTGCTGCCGGCGACGGCGGAACTCGTCGTCGCGCACGGCCTTTCAGCGGCTCGCCCAATGACGGCGTTCGCCGACCTGCTGGCGACCCGCCCGACCGCGGCCGTGGCGGCAGCCGCCACTCGTGTCGGTCCCGAGACGGTTGCCAAGATACTCTACACCTCGGGCTCGACCGGGCAGCCCAAGGGTGTGATCAACACGCAGGAGATGCTGTGCAGCAACCAGGCGATGCTGCTCGCCTGCTACCCGTTCCTCGCCGAGGCGCCGCCGGTGGTGCTGGACTGGCTGCCCTGGAACCACACCTTTGGCGGCAACCACAATGTCGGCCTCGTCGTGCACAACGGCGGCAGCCTTTATATCGACGACGGCCGCCCAACCGCGGAACTGTTTGCCGAGACCGCGCGCAACCTGCGCGAGATCGCGCCGACGGTCTATTTCAACGTGCCCAAGGGCTACGAGGAACTGCTCGCCGTGCTGCGCGCGGATGCCGCGCTCGCGCGCCATTTCTTCAGCCGCCTGCGGATGCTGTTCTATGCCGGCGCCTCGCTCGCGCCGCATGTCTGGGAGGGGCTCGAGGCGGTTGCCGCCGCAACGGTCGGTGAGCGCATCATGATGATGACCGGCCTTGGCGCCACCGAGACCGCTCCGTTCGCCATCGCCACCCGTCCCGACTGCACCGGCCCCGGCATCGTCGGGCTGCCGGCGCCGGGAGTGGTGCTGAAGCTGGTGCCCAACGGCACCAAGCTCGAGGCCCGCGTGCGGGGCCCGAACATCACCCCCGGCTACTGGCGCGACGAAGCCCGGACCCGGGCCGCGTTCGACGACGAGGGCTTCTATCAGCTCGGTGATGCGCTCAGTTTCGTCGATCCGGCGCGCCCCGAGCTCGGGTTTCGTTTCGATGGCCGCGTTTCGGAGGATTTCAAGCTGGCCACAGGCACCTGGGTCAGCGTCGGCCCGCTGCGCGCCGACCTC
>JAJXSZ010000171.1 GCA_021784255.1 Pseudomonadota bacterium
CCGGCGTCTCGTAGAGCCGGCGCGCGAATGCGGCGAGGCGCGGATAGTCGATCAGCCGGCGCAGGTTGCACTTGAAATGCCCGTGATAGACAGCGTCGAAGCGAACCAGGGTGGTGAACAGGCGGATATCCGCTTCGGTGAGCTGGTTGCCCACCAGGAAATCGCGTCCCGCCAGGCGATCCTCGAGCCAGTCGAGGGTGGCAAAAAGCGGGTGCACCGCCACGTCGTAGGCCTGCTGCGTCGTTGCAAACCCGGCGCGGTAGACGCCGTTGTTGAGGGTTTCGTAGACGCGTGCATTGACGGCGTCGATGTCGCCGCGCAACGGCTGCGGGTAGTAGTCGGCGCGGTCGGCACCGATGCCGTCGAAGGCGGTGTTGAGGATGCGCAGGATCTCCGCGGACTCGTTGTTGACGATCGCGTCGTTCGCAGCGTCCCACAGCAGCGGCACGGTGGCGCGGCCAGTGTAGCGGGGATCGGCGAGGCGGTAGAGTTCGTGCACCGCCGCGATGCCTGGCACCGGTGCTGCCACCACGCCCGGGCCAGGCGCGAATGTCCAGCCGTCTTCGGCCATCAACCAGTGGGTAACCGAGACGCCGATCAGCCCCTCCAGCCGCTTCAGGGCCCGCATGATCAGCGTGCGGTGCGCCCAGGGGCACGCCAGCGAGACGATGAGGTGGTAACGGCCGGGCTCTGGCGGGTGGCCGGTGCCGGGCGCGATCGTGCCGCGGAAGCTCGTCGGCTGGCGGACGAAGGCGCCGGCCTGGCTCGGCAGACTGCGCGCCGCCGGGTCCCACACGCCGTCCACCATCACACCCATGCGAAGGCACCCGTGCTGGAGGAGGTTGGAGCGGGTGAAGGGAATCGAACCCTCGTATGCAGCTTGGGAAGCTGCCGTTCTACCATTGAACTACACCCGCGCTCTTGAGGGCTTGACCCCGGTTATAGGGGCAGGGCCGCCGGCGGTGCAATCCGGGCGCGACGCGCCGGGGTTGACCCATCGGGCCCTCGGCGTTTAGGTGCCGGCGCCGGGCGGTTCCGGCCCTCGTGATTTGTCCGGCCGGATTGCGGCGAGGTGAAAGAAGCGCGCTAAAGAGGCTGACGGGGCACCTGTGTGCCGCGTCGAATCGAGGCCGGGCCAGCGATAAGGGCCCGACGTCATGACCGATTCCCAGCCAGCCAGGGCTTACCGCCCTGCCACCACCCTGGTGCACGGTGGCACCGTGCGCAGCAATTTCGACGAGACCACCGAGGCGCTGTTCCTCACCTCCGGCTTCGTCTACGCGAATGCCGAGCAGGCGGAGGCGACGTTCACCGGCACCGAGCAGCACTTCCAGTATTCCCGCTTCGGCAATCCGACGGTGGCGATGCTGGAGCAGCGCCTCGCCCAGCTCGAAGGCGCGCCGGCCTGCCGCGTCACCGCGACCGGCATGGCCGCCGTGCATGCCGCCATTCTTTCGCATGTGAAAGCGGGTGATCGTGTGGTGGCGTCACGGGCGCTGTTCGGCTCCTGCCACTGGATCGTCTCCACGCTGCTGCCGCGCTTCGGCATCCAGACCGAGTTCGTGGACGGCGCCGATCTGGCGGGCTGGCGCGCGGCGCTGTCGCGGCCGGCGAACCTGGTGCTGCTGGAATCGCCCTCCAACCCGATGCTGGAGATCGTCGATCTGCGAGCGGTGAGCGCCCTGGCGCATGCGGCCGGCGCGATCGTTGTCGTGGACAACGTCTTCGCCACGCCATTGTTGCAGAAGCCGATCGAGCTGGGCGCCGACGTCGTGGTGTATTCGCTGACCAAGCACAGCGACGGCCAGGGCCGCGTGCTCGGCGGCGCCGTGCTGGGGAGCGAGAAATGGATCAACGAGGTTCTGCAACCCTATATCCGCAATACCGGCCCTGCCCTCTCGCCGTTCAATGCCTGGCTGCTGCTGAAGGGGCTGGAGACGCTGGCCTTGCGGGTCCAGGCAGCGCAAAACAGCGCCGGAAGCCTGGCGGCCTGGCTGGTGCGCCAACCCGCCGTCGCGCGTGTCTGGTATCCAACGCTGGTGGACTTCGCGCAGCGGCAACTGGCCGCGGCACAGATGCAGGGCGGCGGCACGCTGGTGACGTTCGAGCTGCGCGGCGGCAAGCAGGCGGCTTTTTCGCTGATGAACGCGCTCAGGCTGATACTTATCTCTAACAATCTCGGCGACTCGAAGTCGCTGGTCACGCATCCGGCGACGACGACGCATATGCGCATCGGCGCCGCGGAGCGTGCGAAGCTTGGCATCACGGATGGCGTGATCCGCTTCTCCGTGGGCCTCGAGGATGTTGAGGATCTGCGCGAGGATCTCGCTGCTGGCCTTGCGGCGATCGCGTCAGCCGCGCTGCCAACGCCAGCCGCTGCCGGGTAGGTCGCCGTCCGGCCCGCCGCTCTGGCGGCGGGCCGGACGGCTCGCCACCGTTGTGTCGGAACCGCACTACACCGCCAGCGCACGCCAGCTCTGCCACATCATATAGGCTGCGACGACGAAGATCATTCCGGCAAAGATCAGTCGCAGCGCCTGGCCGTGCGCCAGGTGGCGAGCAAGCCGCATGCCGGCCACGGAGCCGACGACACCGCCGCCGATGAACGCAACGGCGACGCCCCAGGCGACCAGCCCGGAAGCCGCGTAGTTGAGTGCCGAAGTGAGGCCGAAAGCGGTCACGCCGATAAGCGACGTGCCGATCGCATTGATCATCGGCATGCCGGTCGAGGCGACCAGGCCCGGCACGATGAGGAAGCCGCCGCCGATGCCGAAGAAGCCGGAAAACAGCCCCGTGCCGAAGCCCGTGCCAAGCACCTTCGGCGCGTTGGCGAGAGTGCATTTGGCGTCTTGCACGCCACGGTCGCGCCGCGATCGCAACATCAGCACGCCGACGGCGACCATGACGAAGGCGAACAGGATCAGCAGGCGCTTGCCGTCGAAGGCCTTGCCGGCACTGGAGCCGAGGAACGCTCCGATCACGCCGGCGGCAGCAAAGATGAGGCCGCAGCGCCACTTCACCGTCCGTGCGCGGGCATGGCTCAAGAGCCCGGTTGCAGCATTGAACGCGACGGCGAGCGCGCTGGTGCCGATCGCCAGATGCGGGTCGCGCAGGCCAACCAGATAGATGATCAAAGGCACGGCGAGGATAGAGCCGCCGCCGCCGACCAGACCAAGGGAAAAGCTGACGAGCCCGCCGCTCAGTGCGCCGAGTCCGTATTGCGCGAGGGTGAAACTCATGTTGCGAAACGCATGGTGCTGGTTCCTGAGGATCGGGCGGCGGGAAGCCCGGGATGCCTGGTGGCGTCTGCCGCCCAACCTGGACGGCCGGCAGCGCGCCGGCTGATCGGGATTGGGAGCCGGACCGGTTTGGTCATACCGCGTCTGCCGTCATGCGCGGCGCGCCCGCGGCAAACATTGTCGCGGTGGCACCATCGCGAACATGGAGCACGCGGCGGCGTTCCGTATCGGTGGTCGGTGCCGAGGCAGAACGGTTGCACCGAGGCGCCGCGTCGTTGCGCAACAACAGGCGGAGCAGCGCCTCCGGCAGGCGGAGGGGCTGCCGATGGATCGACAGGATGAGGCCGACTTGGCTGGCCGAGTAGCGGGGATCCGGTCGGGAAGCGCGGACATTCGCCAGTCCATTTTCGACGAGAAGCTGCGGAAATCCGGTGGCTCTTGCTGCCAGGACAATCAGCTAGAGCATCGCCAGCGCCTTCTTGCGTCGGGGCGGCGGAAACGCGGCGTCGATTGCTGCGAGATCCTGTGCCTCCAGTCGCAGCGCCGCGGCGGCTGCATTCGCCTTGACGTGTTCGATGGTTGAGGCCTTGGGAATGGCGATCACGCTGCCGGACCGAATCGCCCAGGCCAGCGCCACCTGCGCCGGCGTCGCGCCGTGGCGTGCGGCGACCGTCGCGAGCGCGCCGGTGCGCAGCAGGCGCCCGGCCTGTCCGAGCGGCGTGTAGCCCATCACCGGCATGCTGTGCGCGGTCTGCCAGGCGAGCAGATCGAATTCGATGCCGCGATGCTCGGGGTTGTAGAGCACCTGGTTGGTGGCGCAGGCGTTGCCACCGGCGGCCCACAGCTCCTCCAGATCGTCGATATCGAAATTGGAAACGCCCCAGGAACGGATTTTCCCGGCCGCGAGCAATGCTTCCATGCCGGCGATGGTCTGCGCGAGTGGCACCGAGCCGCGCCAGTGCAGCAGATAGAGATCGATCCGGTCGGTGTTGAGCCGCGTGAGGCTGCGCTCGCAGGCGGCGATGCAGCCCTTCCGCGAGGCGTTGTGCGGGTAGACCTTGGAGACAAGGAACACTTCCTCGCGCCGTCCCGCAACGGCCTGTGCCACTACCTGCTCGGCGCCGCCCTCGGCGTACATCTCCGCCGTGTCGATCAGCGTGAGGCCGAGGTCGAGGCCGGCACGCAGCGCCAGTGCCTCCGCCTTCACGTCGGAGCCGCGCTCGCCCATGTGCCAGGTCCCCTGTCCCAACACCGCAACCGCGGTGCCGCCGGGCAGCCGGACGCGCGCGATCACGCCGCCAACGCCTCTGCCTGCTCCATGCAGCGGAGGAAATTGCCGCCCCACAGCAGCGCGACCGCGGCCTGGTCATAGCCGCGCGCGAGCAGCGCCTCGGTGACGTTCGCGCTCTCGCCGATATGCCGCCAGCCGACGAAGCCACCGCCGCCATCGAAGTCGGAGGAAATACCGACGTGCCGGATACCGATGCGTTTCACCACGTAGTCCACGTGGTCGCAGAAATCCGCGAGCGTCACCGTCTCGGCGGTGCCGCCCGGCTTGAGGAAGGAGGGCACGGCGGTGATCTGCACCACGCCGCCGCAATCACGCATCGCATCGAGCTGCTCGTCATCGAGGTTGCGGGGATGGTCACACAGTGCGCGGATACACGAATGCGTCGCGACCACCGGTGATTTCGACAATGCAGCGGTCTGCAGCATCGTCGCCTTCGAGGTATGCGCGATGTCGGCCAGCATGCCCACGCGGTTGAGCAGCGCGACCGCCTCCCGCCCGAGCGCGGAGAGCCCGCCATGCTCGGCCGACCCATCGCCGAGATCGGTGCGCGGGATGGCGGAATCGGCGAGCGCGTTGTGCCCGTTATGGGTGATGGTGAGGTAAGTGGCGCCCATCGCCCGCAGCTGCGCCAGACGCCCCAGCTGGTCGCCGACCGCGTAGCCGTTCTCGACCGCGGGGACGATGGCAATCTGCCCCGCGGCCCGTGCGGCGCGGATGTCGCCGCTGCTGCGGCAGAGGTGAGCGCCGTCGCGGCCGAGCGTGCCGATCACGCCGAGCATGCCGGTGGCACGCTCCCAGGCCGCGGCGTGGCCGGTCGCGTCGCGCTTGCCCTGAGGGACATAGGCGGCGAGGAATGCCGCCCCGATGCCGCCCTCGCGCAGTTTCGGCAGGTCCACGTGGCGTGGTCCGGCGGAGAAGAAATCCGGCCCTGTCGGCCAGGGAATGTCGATATGCGTGTCCATCGCCAGCAGGCTGGCATGCACGCTGCCGGTTGCGTCCATCAGAACCCCACCTTGTCGCCGCCCTTGAGCTTCAGCATCGCCCGCGCCTCGGTCGGCGTCGCGATCTCGAGCGACAGCTCCTCCAGGATACGGCGGATCTTCGCCACCTGCTCAGCGTTGGATTTCGCCATCTTGCCCTTGGCGATGTAGAGCGAATCTTCGAGCCCCACGCGCACATTGCCGCCCATGATGCCGGCCATGGTGGTGAAGGCCATCTGATGGCGGCCGGCGGCGAGCACCGACCAGACATACTCCTTGCCGAACAGCCGGTCCGCCGTCTCGCGCATGAACATCAGGTTGCGCGGCTCGGCGCCGATGCCACCCAGGATGCCGAAGATGGTCTGGATGAACAGGGGCGGCTCGACGACGCCCTTATCGAGGCAGTGGGCGAGATTGTAGAGATGGCCGACATCATAGCACTCGAACTCGAAACGAGTACCATGGCCCTTGCCCATGATCTCGACAATACGCGCGACGTCGCCGAACGTATTGCGGAAGATGTGATCGACCGTCCGCTCCAGGTATTCCTTCTCCCAGTCGTATTTCCATGTGCTGCGCTTATCGGCACCCGCGGAGATGTTGAAGTTCATCGAGCCCATGTTGAGCGAGCACATCTCGGGCTTGGCGACCATCGGCGCCGCCAGCCGGTCCTCCACGCTCATCTTGAGGCCGCCGCCGGTGGTGATGTTGAGCACCGCGTCGCAGGACTGCTTGATGACGGGGAGGAAGCGCATGAACAGCGCAGGGTCCGGCGAGGGCTCCCCGGTTGCGGGGTTGCGGGCGTGCAGATGGATGATCGCCGCCCCCGCTTCCGCTGCCTCGATCGAGGCGCGGGCGATCTGCTCGGGCGTGATGGGCAGGGCGTCGGACATCGAGGGGGTGGCGATCGCCCCGGTGATGGCGCAGGAGATGATGACCTTGGACATGCTGGCTCCCTTGGTTCGGTGACAGTCTGCACCGCGCGACCGCGGGGGCCAACCCGCCGCGCCTGGCCCGGGTTTGGCTTGGCTGTGCCGGTTGCGCTATGAGGGGGCCGTGTCCCCGTAGCTCAGCAGGATAGAGCACAGGATTCCTAATCCTGGGGCCGTGGGTTCGAATCCCGCCGGGGACGCCATGCTCGAACAAAAGTGAGTACCGTTCCGCTTGGGTGGGGCAGTTCGTCAGTGCCGCTGACCGCCTTAGCGAGGGCGGCTCGGGGCCCGCTAATATGCACCTCCCGGCGGCTGACTTTGACCCGGTTGACGAACATCCGGACATAGGTGCGGCGCAGGTTGAGCTGCTGGCGGTTTGGTGGACACGCTGTTTAGGTTTTCCACCGGCTGGAGGTTCAGGACGAAGCGCCGGG
>JAJXSZ010000172.1 GCA_021784255.1 Pseudomonadota bacterium
TGGGGTCGCTCATGCAGGATCGCCTGGCGCTCTTCGGCATGATCGTCGTTGCCGTCATGGTCGTGGCCGCGATTGCGGCGCCGCTGATCGCGCCTCAAAATCCCTACGATCTCTCGCAGCTGAACATCATGGAGGCGCGCTTGCCGCCGGGATCGCGCAACATGCATGGCATGCTGTACCTCCTCGGCACGGACGATCAGGGACGGGATCTTTTCAGTGCGATCCTTTACGGTCTGCGGACCAGCCTTCTCGTCGGTTGCGCGAGCGCGGCCATTGCCGTCGCCATCGGCGCGTCGGTCGGGCTGTGCAGCGCCTACGTCGGAGGCTGGACCGATTCTTTGCTGATGCGGCTTGTCGATATTCAGCTCAGCTTCCCGGCGATCCTGATCGCCCTGATCCTTCTGGCGGTTCTAGGCCAGGGCGTGGACAAGATCATCCTCGCGCTGGTGGTCACTCAATGGGCCTATTACGCGCGGACGGTCCGGGGCTCGGCATTGATCGTGCGCCGGCGCACCTATATCGACGCCGCGCGCTCCATGGCGCTGCCGGACCGGCGGATCCTCTATCGCCATATCCTGCCGAACTGCCTTGCTCCGCTCATCGTCGTGGTCACCATGCGCGTCGCCTACGCGATCATGCTGGAGGCGACGCTGTCGTTTCTCGGGATCGGGTTGCCGGTGACGAAGCCCTCGCTCGGACTGCTGATCTCCAATGGCTACGAATACCTCCTCGCCGGCGATTACTGGATAAGTCTTTTTCCCGGCCTGGCCCTGCTGCTGCTGATCGTCGCGATCAACCTGGTCGGCGACGCGTTGCGCGACATCGTCAATCCGCTTCGGGAAGGATGAGCGTGAGCGGCGCCGTTCTCTCGATCTCGAACCTGACCACCTCGTTTCGCATCGGCGGGCAGTGGCGCGATGTCGTCAGGAACGTGAGCTTCGATATCGGTGCGCGGGAAACCGTCGCGGTCGTCGGTGAATCCGGGTCGGGCAAGAGTGTCACGGCGCTGTCCATCATGCGCCTTCTTTCGGCGGCAAATGCGCGGTCGCGTGGGCGGATCGACTTCGGGGGCAGGGAGCTCCTGTCGTGCCCGCTCGCGGAGATGCGCAGGATTCGCGGCAACCGCATCGGCATGATCTTCCAGGAGCCGATGACGAGCCTCAATCCGGTCCTCACCATCGGCGACCAGATCACGGAAGTTCTGATCCGTCACCGCGGGATGCGCCATCGTGCGGCGGAGGCCGAGGCGGTCCGGTTGCTGGACCGGGTGCGGATACCTTCCGCGCGGGCGCGCCTGCGCGACTATCCGATGAACTATTCCGGCGGCATGCGCCAGCGCGTCGTGATCGCCATCGCGCTCGCCTGTTCGCCACGCCTGCTGATCGCCGACGAGCCGACCACCGCGCTCGATGTCACGATCCAGGCCCAGATCCTGGAGCTCATCAAAACGTTGCAGGAAGAAGACGGAATGTCCGTCCTTTTCATCACGCATGACATGGGCGTGGTCGCGGAGATTTCCGATCGCACGGTCGTGATGCTGGATGGCGAGATCGTCGAGGCCGGGCAGACCGCCGGCCTCTTTGCCGCCGCGAAGCATCCCTATACGCGCGCTCTGCTGGCGTCCGTGCCGCGGTTGGGATCCATGACCGGGCACGACAGGCCGCTGAGGTTCCCGCTGATCGATCGCGAGACCGGGGACATCGGCCCGATCGCGCCGACCGCCGACACGGTGCGGGCGGAGGCGCCGCCGGTCCTCGCCGTTGCGAATCTCGTGGTTCGGTATCCCGTGCGGCGAGGGCTGCTGCGCCGCGCGATCGGGCGGATCCATGCCGTCGAGGACATATCGTTCGAGGTCCGGCCGGGCGAGACGGTGTCATTGGTCGGAGAGTCGGGCTGCGGCAAATCGACGACCGGGCGATCGCTGATCCGGCTCACGGCGGCGCAGGCCGGGCAGATCCGGATCGATGGCAAAACGGTGCGCGAGGCAAGGGGGAGCGATCTCGCGGCGCTGCGCCGCCAGGCGCAGATGGTGTTTCAGGATCCGTTCGAGAGCCTCAATCCGCGCATGCGCATCGGCGAGGCGATTGCCGAGCCGATGATCGTGCACGGCCTGGTGTCGCGCGAGCGGGCCGCGGCGAGAGTGGCGGAACTGCTGGAAGGCGTCGGGCTTGCCGCGTCGATGGCGGGGCGCTTTCCGCACCAGTTCTCGGGTGGCCAGCGGCAGCGCATCTGCATCGCGCGCGCGCTCGCGCTGGAGCCGAAACTGATCATCGCCGACGAGGCGGTCTCCGCGCTCGATGTCTCGGTCAAGGCACAGGTCATCAACCTGATGCTGGACCTCCAGGAGCGCTACGGCCTGGCCTATCTCTTCATCTCGCACGACATGGCGATCGTCGAGCGGATCAGCCATCGCGTGGCGGTGATGTACTTGGGCGAGATCGTCGAGATCGGACGCCGCCGCGACATCTTCGAGAACCCGCAGCACAGCTACACGAGGCGACTGCTGGCCGCCGTGCCGGTCGGCAACCCGCTCGAACGCCGGCGGCGCCGCCCACCGGAAGGCGAGGTCGGCAGCGCCTTCCGGCCGGCCGGCTTCATCGCTGCGAAGCGGACCTACCGGCAGGTCGGCGACGCCCATTTCGTCCTGACCTGAGACGCGACCGGGGGCGTCCGGCGGTTGCCGCGCGCCAGCCCCGGGGACGCGCCGGCGGGCGCGATCTTGCCGGCGCGACGGCTTCGGTCCAGACGGTGCGCATGAGGATCCTGTTCGCCTTCGAGAATGCGTTGCCCAACGCCGAGGCGGATGCCGAGGTGTTCACCGCGACGGCGCGCTACCTGGCGCAGCTGGTCGATGGCGCCAGCCTGCACGTGCCCTTCGCGCGGCGGGCCGATCCCGCGCCGATCGCGGCCGTGGCCGGGCTGGCGGTGCTGCGCGCGTGGGCGCCGCTGCGGCCGGCGGCGCTGCGCCATCTCGCCTGCGGATCGACCATCGTGCTGCGCCGCGCCTTCCGCGAGGCGGATCTCGTCTACACCCGCAATCTCTGGGTCGCCTGGACGGCGCTGCGGGCGGGCCAGCGCGTCGTCTTCGACCATTACCGTCCGTGGCCCGACCAGATCCCGCCGCTGCAACCGTGGCTTTATCGGCTGATGTGCCACCCGCGCTTCCTCGTCCATATCTGCCACTCGGAGTACACGCGACGGAAATATCTCGAGCTCGGTGTTCCGGCGGAGAAGCTCTGCTGTATTCATAACGGGTTCGAACCGGCGCGCTTCGCGGCCGTCATGCCCGCGGCGGTGGCGAAGGCGCAGCTCGGCATCCCCGCCGATCGCAAGACGGTCGTCTATACCGGGCGGATCAACCACAAGAAGGGCCTGCACCTGATGATCGAGGCGGCGCGGCGCCGGCCCGATCTGCTGTTCATCATGGTCGGTTCCTATGGCGAAGGACCGATCGAGGCGATGGCGCGCGAGGTGGCGAATGTCCGCGTCGTGGCGTTCCAGCCGCAGGCCGCGCTCGCGCCCTACATCTTCGCCGCCGACGTGCTGATGATCCCGCCGTCGCTGCAGCCGCTCGCCCAGTTCGGCTCGACGGTGCTGCCGCTCAAACTGTTCCTCTATCTTGCCGCCGGCCGCCCCATCCTCGCCGGCGAAACCCCGGAGGTGCGCGAGGTGCTGGAGCATGGGCGCAACGCCTGGCTCTGCCCGCCTGACCGGATCGATGCGCTGATGGAAGGTATCGCCCGCCTGACCGAGGACGGCGCCCTCGCCGCCCGCCTCGGCGCGGCGGCCGCAGCCGACAGCGAGGGGCTGACTTGGGCGGCGCGGGCCGCGCGGATCGCGGCGCTGCTGGAGCGTCGCCTCGCCGCCGCTCCGGTGGTCGCGCCGCCCTGGGATCGCGCCCGCTCGCCGCGCTGGCGCGAGCAGTCGGGGCGGTGGCTGAAGCATGCGCTGCGCACCCGCTCCTGGGTCGTGCCGCCCCAGTTTCCCGCGGCCGACCCGGAATCCTCCACCAGCTGACCGGGGCCGCGAACCGGCCGGTCAGCGCAGCCGGCGGCGCGCCAGCCGCGCGGGAAACCAGGGGCGCAGCCGCGACACGTCGCACAGCACCTCGCCAGCGAAGAGCTGGCGCGGCATCGCGTCCGGTGCCTGTTCTGCGGCCCGTGTTGGCTCCTGGGCGTAGAACGTCTCCACACCCGGCCAGCGATGCAAGGCCGGCCAGGTACGCGCGCCGTGGCGGCGGTAGTGTTGTGCGAGGCGGTGGGCCAGCGCCAGGTCGGGTGCCACGCTGCGCCGCGCGCTCCAGCCCACCTGGTTGGCCAGCATGCGGGCGAGGGGCCAGCTGCGCGGGCCGACATAGTTGGAGAACCAGAGCGTAAAGCCCAGTTCCGCCTGCAGCAGCGTGACCGCGCGATGCACCTGCAGGTGCTCGCTGTGGCCGTATTCGCCCCAGGGATTGTGCGTATAGACCTCGCGCCGGCCGGCAAGCAGGGGGCGCAGCCGCTCCACGAGGAGGGGAAAATTGGCCTCGTAGCGCGCCGCCGCGGCGGGCTCGGTGATGGCGATGCCGCAGGCCGTCAGGCGTGGCGCCGCCCAGTCCGCCATGAACCGCGCGCCGCTCTCCGGGATGGCGAGTGCCACCAGGCCGGCGAGCGGCAGCGAGGCGACGGCGCGGCGGCGCGCGGCCGAGATCGCCGGGCGCCAGAACGAATCGCCGTAGCACAGCACGACCCGCCCGGCCGCGCCGAGCACGCCGCTGAACCACAGCATCTCGTCATCGGGGTGGGCAACGACGATGGCCGTCCCGGCGGCGTCCGCCGGCCTAGGCGCGGTCGGACAGGAGTTCATCGTACCACGCCTCCAGTGCCGCGGTCTGCCGGCGGATATCGAAATGCTGCTCGACCCGCGCCCGCGCCGCCGCCCCCATGCGCGCGCGCAGCGCGGCATCCTCGAGCAGCGTGCCCAGGCGCGCGGCGAGCGCCGCCGGGTCGCGCTCGGGGACGAGAAATCCGGTTTCGCCGTCCACGACCCCCTCGGGGATGCCGCCGACCCGCGAGCCGATCACCGGCACCCCGCTCGCCGCCGCCTCCAGCAGCACCATGCCGAGCCCTTCCTCGCGTCCGGTCGGCGTCCGCACGCCCGGCAGGACCAGGACCGCCGCCTTGCGCATCAGCGCGAGGACCCGCGCGTGCGGCAGGGCGCCGAGGAAACGCACCCGCTCGCCGATCCCGAGGCGGGTGGCCAGCACTTCGAGCCGGTGGCGCAACGGTCCGTCGCCGGCGACGAGCAGGCTGGTCCGCGCGTGGCGCGCCGGCAGCAGGGCGAACGCGCGCAGCAGGAACTCGGTGCCCTTGACCTCGACCAGGCGGGCGACGTGCAGGACGCTCGGCGTCTGCTCCGCGGGGGCGCGGGGGCGGATCGCCGCGCAATCGACACCGATATAGTGGAGGCGCGTGCGCTCGGGCGGGAAGCCGAGGCCAAGCAGGCGCTCGCGGATGAAGGCGGAGGCGCAGAGGAACAGGTCGCCCCGCGCGGCGAGGCGGCGGCGCAGCAGCGGGTAGCTCGCCCAGGCCGGCGAGGTGAGCAGGGCGGCGGTGGACAGCGTCGCGTCGAAACCGTGGAAGGTGGTGACCAGCGGCACGCCGAGGCGGCGTGCCAGCGCCATCGCGTAGACGCCCTCGATGCCGAAATGGGCATGAACGAGCGCAACCGGCCGCCCGGCGAGCAGCCGCTCATAGGGGCGCGGATCGCGCGAGAGCATCTGCCAGGCGATGCCCGGCAGTGTCCGCGCCGAGAGCCGTTCCGCCAGCGCGAGCGATTGGGCGCCGGCAGGCGCGGGGCCGTAGCGCAGGCGCCCCAGATAGAGCGGCCGGTAGCGCCGCAACTGCTGTGCCTGTTCGGCGATGAAGGGTTCGGAGATCCGGAACAGGTTGTGCCGGAAGATGGCGATATCGCGCAGATGACGCTCCCGTTCGCGACCGGCCGGCCGCCGGCCCGGGCGGCAGGCTAGAGCAACCGGAGATAAGCCGCTCTGGATTCCAAGTCTCCCAGAGCAGGAAACCCGGCCAGATGATTCGATCTGATCGGATATTGCTCTGGAGCCATATCGGACGCGAGAGAATCATCTGGTCGGATATGGCTCTGGCGCGCGGGGCGTGGCAAGCCGTCCCCTGCCGCGGGCGCAGCCCTGACACAACCGGCTGTCGCTTGTCGGGGTAGCGCCTGCGCGATAAACGCCGCGGCGTGGTTTCGCCCTGCCCCGCCGTCCCGGCGGCGACGTGTCGGCGGCCTGGACGCAGGAATGGACTTGATGATTCGTGCCGGCGCGGTTCGCGCCCTGCCATGGTTGGCGGCTTGCGGCATCGCGCTTGCTGCGCTTGCTCTGCCCGCCCTCGCCGTACCCGCCCTCGCGCTCCCCGCTCACGCGGCCGGGTTTCAGCCCTGCAACCCGACGGACCCCAACCAGGTGCGGCTGGTGATCAGCGTCAGCGGCATGCGCTCAGCCGCCGGCAGCGTTGCCATCACCATCTATCCCAACGACGCCGGGCATTTCCTCGACGGCAAGTACAAGGTGGCCCGCCAGGCGTTGCCGGTCGCGCTGCCGGTCACGCATGCCTGCTTCGCCGTCGCCGCGCCGGGCTATTACGCCGTGGCCCTGTTCCATGACCGCGACAACAGCGGCAGCTTCCGGACCACGGCGCTGGGCCTGCCGGCCGAGGGATATGGGTTTTCCAACAACCCGAAGCTCGTCTTCGGCCCGCCGGGGCTGGCGAGCGTGCGGTTCCGCGCGCATCGCGGCGACAACCCGATCGGCGGGCTGATG